>CBFGJU010000001.1:0-279 GCA_965649155.1 Caldifarciminota bacterium
ATGAATCGCAGAGAAACACCTTGCCTCCCGCGCCGCAGGCCGAACAAACAGGCGGCAAGAAAAAATCAAGAAGCCCTTCTATGGCGTCTCTTGCGAATTTCAAGGTAGACTATGATGCCAATAGCGGTTGCCATGAGCGCGATGGCTATGAGCTGGTTGAAGGTCAGAGGCGACAGGATGTATGCCGTCTCAGCGTAGTGCCTGGTGAAGTCATTAAGGAACCTTATCAGTCCCGCGAAAAACACGAAGAAGGCAAAGGTGAATCCGGGATAGGGCGAC
>CBFGJU010000001.1:289-5710 GCA_965649155.1 Caldifarciminota bacterium
TCCCCGAGGCTCTCATAAAGAGGTGAAGGTTGAATGCGCTGGCCGGGAAACAGCTGACCGAACTCGCTTTCTGGCGAGAGAACGAGGCCCCAGGGCAGGCTCGTCGGTTTTCCGTAACAGCATCCGTTGAAGAAACAGCCCCACCTGCCTATGCCTATTCCGGCGGCCAGCGCTGGGGCAATGGCGTCCGCGGTCGGCCAGAAAGCCCAGCGGTTTATCCTGAAGAAGAGAATAACGACAGGGACAGCCAGAAGCCCGCCGTAGAAGGTGAGTCCACCGTGCCATATGGCGAATATCTCCCCTATGTTATTTGAGAAATAAGCCCAGTGTTCCCAGACATAGACGAGCCTTGCGCCCGCAACGCCGGAAATCATTATCCACAGGGCAAGGTCCCAGACCTTTTCCTTTGATACGCCCATCCTGGCGAATTCCCTCCCTGTCCACCATATCCCGAACAGGAACGCCAGGAGCATCATCACGCCATATGTCCTTAATTCAAAGCTTCCTATCCGAAGTAGAATCGGGAACATTCGCAAATTATAACGGATAGCAACGCGTCTTCACACCAAGGGTCTTGTTTCCTGTTGTCAGCCAGAAGCAAACCCGGCGCTGGCGATCCCGGCCCTTGATCTTCCAGGCATTTACGGTTAAATTATACTCTGATGAACGGGAGTGCAATCTGGAGAGCCTTCGCGTCCGGGGGTGTTGATGCCCCGGCAGATGAGGACATGCTCGTTGAACTCATTTCCGGCCTTGATGTAAAGCTTTTCCAGCTCACGAAGGAAAAGCGGCTTGAGGTCGTCAAGAGGCTCTCCGGAAGGCCAGCAAAGCAATTCCCGTTTGTCATAGCATACGAGGCCGGCAGGCTCTTTCACAAAGAACCTTCGCTCTGGGAGGAGGCTGTAATCCTTCTTTCTGGCGCCCTGCCCAACCTTCCCAGGGGCGAGCGCTCAATGTTCTTCTATTTTCTTTTTGAGGCCATGGAGGATGGGGACGAGAGGACCAGGATGGCCACATTCGGCGCGATAATGAAGCTTGGAGCGGATGCCTCTGAGTTCATGCCCATGATAGAAGGTATCCTTGAGACCGGGCGTCCCCAGGACCGAAAGACCGCATTGCGCGTCCTTCTGGCGCAGGCCGCGTCGGGAATCAGCGTTGACAGGTTGATAGAAAAGGTTTCAAGGGAAGACCCCGATCCGGATATACGCCAGCTCGCGGCGAGGGCGCTTGCAGGGGTGAAGAGATCCTGAATAATGGATTGAAATCGCTGTGTATTAAAAAGAGTTTCAGGATTGTTCAATTCCCGATCCTGAAAAACAACCAAACAAGGCAGGACAAACCCGGATAGGGCAGGCACGGAGGCCTGACCCTACTTTATGGTTATCCTCATGCCGATGCCGCCCTCAAAGTCAAAATCAAAATCAGGGTCTCCCCCGAACTCAAGGGTTGGCGCCATCTCCACGAAGAAATCAAGGGGGATCTCATAGAGGGTCATCTCAAAGCCTATAACGGGCACCCGCGGGCCAAACACAAAGTGGTCGTGAGGCTCCTCCTCGGCCTTGATTCCCGCGCCATAGTATAAAAGGAAGTTGACGCTCTGGGCCTGGATCGGATAGTGCAGGTTGATGTCGCCGTGGAAGTGGAAGTTGTCGCCATCGTTTATGCCAGCCACCAGGACCGGGCATATTCCAGAGCCGTTCCAGAACTTCACATCAACGCCAGTAGGGAGTCCGACTATGAATCCCAGGCCAACTCCCCTGTCCAGGGGCGCGGACGCGAGGGTCGCCAGCAATATGTATCCCATCATGTTTTCCTCCGTTTCGTGAAGGCCGGTATTATACAGCCCGCGAACAACAACCAGCACCCAATCCAGAGCAGTTGAATGAGAGGCACCCTCGCGGCCATTACCTTCCAGTTTCCGCCCTCGTCCTGGTATAAGGCGGCATAAGCGTCGCCCCAGGCCGCTGGGATTATGTCCACGCCGGGGAAGTAACCCATCCTCTCCCACTTCGCGTAGAGGATGGACTTCAAAGACATTGTTCCAATGATCCCCTCGCCCTCTTTTACCGCAACCGGAAGCTCAAAAACCCCGTGCTTTCCAGCTATGGTGTATTTTCTGGGTTCCCCGAGCTCAAAGCTGAGCCCTGCGACCGCGGCCTTCGCGCCTGGCTCGTAGGCGAACTCGTTCCGTATCTCGCCCTTTGAGCCGATTATGCCCAGCGCGGCTACTGCCAGGCCTATGTGCGAGAGGTGCGCGCCAACAGTCGGCAGGAATGGCCTCCTGAGAGAGCGAACCAGCTCCCAGAGAGCGGCCCATCCGAGCAGGCCCGAGGCCCACGCGCCTGCCAGGCCATAAGGGTGTTTTATGCCCACGAGATACCAGAGGGGTATTGACACGACCGAGAGGCCGATGACCCAGATTATTTTTTTCAGGTTAGGCCTCACGCCTGCCCAGGGGGCTATTATTGCCAGCCCGATCAACAGGAGAAGCAGAATCAAGAATGGCGCGGCGGCCGCGTCAAATATCACTGGTTCAAGGCTGACCTTTTTTATCAGGGGCGGGAGGAGAGTCATGGCGAGGATCCCAAACCCCAGGATGAAGAGAACCCAGTTCGCCAGGGAAAGGAGGTTTTCCCTGTTGAGGAGGCCGAGCGTTCTCTCCGGAGCCTTTATCCTGCGCCAGAAGATCACGGCGAGCGCGATGATGTATCCCAGCATGAGGATCATGAAGACATAGAAATAATAGGCTATCCGGGAGAAACCGAACGCGTGGACAGAGCCTATGACCCCTGAACGGGTCAGGAAGGTTCCCACGAGGCTCATGAAGAAAAACAGGAACGAGGAAAGAAGGGCCCATCTGCGGAACCCCTCTTTCCTGGTTATTCCGAAGACAAGGGAGTGAACAAGCGCTGTTCCGAAGAACCAGGGTATAAGGGAAGCATTTTCAACCGGATCCCAGGCCCAGTAGCCACCCCATCCTAAAACCACATAGGCCCACCTCCCGCCCAGGAATGTCCCCAGTCCCAGGAACGCCCAGGTGAACAGGGTCCATATTCGCGCCCTTCTCATGAACTCCTCGGTTTTGCCGGGGTTCATGTATGAGGCAATGATGTATGCGAACGGAACCGCAGAGCCGGCGTATCCGAGATATATGGCCGGCGGATGAAATATCATCCAGAGGTTTCTCAGGAACGGGTTAAGGCCTGCCCCGTCAGACACAGGCGCCATGGCCGGCCTGAAGGGATTTGATTCTATTGTCAGCAGGATGAAGAAGGCCGAGGTGAGGGCTATGGTAGCCTGTGCCCAGACCCCTTCCTGTTTTTCCCTGAGGCAGACGATGAACCCGTAGAGAGAGAGAACCAGAACCCAGAATATCAAGGAGCCTGCCTGGCCTCCCCAGAATGCGGCTATCCTGTAGAAGAGGTTCATGTCTCCGGATATCTGGCGCTGGACATATGCGAGTGAGTAGTCAGCCGTTATCAGGGAGTAGAGGAGTAGTCCTGAGAGGATGATGGTATCCGCGAAGAAAAGGATGTAAAGAAACCTGCCGAGGCTTCCGATTGCCCCCTTTTTGGCGATGGCAGAGATGAAAAGAAGGGCCGTGGAGGCCAGGGCAATACCTATTCCGAACCAGAGCAAAAGATTACCTATTACTGCCATGGGGAGAAGATTTTAATGTTTGGGGTCTTCTAGCTTCCAGCTGTGCCACTGGTTTTTGGTGCCACATTATAGGGCAACCCCATCTGGTTGCCCAAATCACTAACCGGTTGCGGTCACGACTAGTATCCCGCGCCTGTCCCGGACAATTCCCCCGCGATCTCGGATACCCAGCCTGGCATCCGCGGCCCCTTTTTGTCTAGCATTTCCTGCCACTCGGGGTCAGAGAGCCTCTGGTTCATGGGCTGTTTGAACTCGTAATAACTGAAGCACACGCCCTCCGCGATGTAGGGCTTGCCATCTATTCTGACCAGGACGAGAAGCCAGGCAGGGTTCCCCACTGCTTCCTCAAGGCACTGCTCCGAATTGGGGTCGGTCAGGACATCCGCTACCACGGCCATCCGCGAGTCCTGATAGGGGTCAGTTATCTGCTCCATGAGCTCCCAGCCCAGGTTTGTCGTTGCCTTAAGGCGTTCCGGCGCGGTCCACAGGTAATAATGCTCCTCTATATCCAGGGCCTTGCCGGCTCGTTCCTTTTCAGCTATTTCCGCCAGGTCGTTAGAGACCATCGCGTAGCTGTCCAATCTCTCCCTGACTTCAGGGAGCCAGGCCCTTGCCTCAAGAAAATCCGAGAGGCTCATGGCCACCCTGGCCTGGGCCTTGAAGACCTCCGGATAAGGCTCACAGGCACCCAGCTCTTTCTTGACCAGCGGCGGAGGACCCGCGTGTCCGTTCCCACCCTTTGGCCCATAGGCCTGTTTCGCGTAGAGAATGACATCGTGCCTGAGCTCTGCCCATGAACCGAGGGACGAGAGAAGATTCTTTCTATACCAAGCAATTTTTCTCACTTCTGCCGGCGCGGAGCTGTCCGTTATCAAAAGCTCAAGCGCGTAAAACCACAGGCCATAGAGGGTTGAAGTCATCTCGCCGTCCGGGATTGACCACCACCACTTTCTCAGGGAATCAATCTTTTGGGGGTATCCCTTATACTCGTGATCCCCCTGGCCTTTTATTATATCCTCTGCCAGACCAGAACCCAGAACGCTCATCACATCAAGGCCCGTGGCAAGGCCCCTCGCGGGGCCAAGCCTTGTCTGGACGAGGGTAAAGGGTTCTCCTTTTCCTGTGTAATTCCCCACTTTGCCCATGATCAGCTCCTGCATCATATAGGCATCGGGGATGAACCTCTGGCCCATGAACCTGTAAGCCACGGGTATACTCATGGTATCCGCTGAAAAGGTTACCGAGAGGCCAGACAGGACCCGTGGCTTTCTCAGTGAAAGGGCCTTTGACCTGAACTCCAGGAGCTTTTTGGTGTCGCGGAGATCGTTCGGTTTCGGCGCGTGGCCCCATGTCTCTTTCGCGAGCTCGTAATACTCCAACGGGGTCAGGTCATCCGATTCCCCGACGAAAAACGCGGTTGTCTCGTATATGTCTTTCCAGAGCCTCAGCGCGGTCGTGTCCTCGCAAAGGGCTACTGATTGCAGGATAGCCGCGATGGTAAGGAGCTCTGGATCCGCGCCGGGGCTTGCCGGGTCTTTCTCGGGTGGGAAGCCCATCCTCCCGAACCACATCATCGCCCTGAAGTAACGCTTAAAGTCCTCGTTCCTGGTGTAGTGGCCTCGTGGCTTATACTGGGAGTAGTCCTCCTCAGTCCCAAGGAGCGGGGATTCGGAAAAGCCACCAGCCGAGTTGATCAGCTCAATCTCCTTCCCAACCATTTCCGAGACTCCCTGGGGCAGTCGCGTGTTCAGGGGCAGTCCC
>CBFGJU010000002.1:0-5628 GCA_965649155.1 Caldifarciminota bacterium
TTGTGGTGATCCTGGAACCACAAAACCCCGATAAAACCCTGTCAAGCACTGAAGCGCGAACCGGGAAACCCTTGATCAAAGCCTATTACATGTAACGGCCAAGAAATGGCGAAAAAATTCGGCCGAGCCTACCTCTTCAGGGCTATAACCAGGAACTGGTTAGCAACGAGGCTATGAGCGTGCGATTCAAGGATTTCGCAGAGCCAGTTTGCCGGGCCCGGCCAAAGCCTCTCGGTTGGCCTTGGCAAGGGGTTAGCGTCAAAGAACCTTATCCTGATTGGATTGAAACCTGTTTCGCGGAGGAGGTTTGTCGCTTCCGGGACGCTCGCCTGCCAGCGAACCGGCCTCGTTGCCCTTTTCCCCACCATGGCCTTGAGGCAAGATGATAGCGGCAGATAAACCTCCCTGTCCCACCACCTCCTTATTGATGGCCGGTTCGCGAAGGTTGCCAGTAGCGTTCCGCCATCTCTCATAACCCGGTGGGCCTCGGAGAGCGCATCCGGCATCAGGCTGTATTCAAGGGTTCCCGCGGCAACTACCGCGTCAAATACCCCGTCCTTGAACGGCAAGACCTCGTTCATCCCGCAAACCCTCGCATAGGAACCCTGTCTCAGGACATCCAGGTTAATATCCAGCGCGATTATCCTTCCGGCCGCCTCCGGAAACACCCCTGGCCCCGCGCCCAGCTCAAGGATAATCCCATTATCTGGCAGGTTTTTCAGTATCAGGGCTTTTCTGAGCGGATAGAATCGGAAACGGGGATCGCGAGACTTGTATCTTTCCTGCCAGATCAAGGTTTTTCCTCGTATATCTCCTGGTATGCCTGGGCTATCCGGGTTACCTCATAGGCCGCGGCGCGTTTTTTGAGCATTTCGCCTATGTATCGCGCCTCGTCCGGCTCCCGCATGAAGCTGGCTATCTTTTCCCTCATGTCGTCAGTGTTTTCGGCTACCAGCTCCGGATGCCCCTCAAGCAGTTCACAAACCCCGCCTCCGTCGCAGAAGCAGAGGACCGGAACGCCCAGGGCCATCGCCTCCAGCGCGGAGAGCCCGAAAGGCTCCCCTACGGCTGGCATTACCAGAAGGTCAGAAGCGGCCAGATAGTCAAATGGGTTATCAACCAGTCCGGTGTGTATAGCGCCATCCGGGAGCTCCAGTCTCTGCGAGCCATCGCCTATGATGAGGAGTTTGACCGCCAGGCCCCTCGTTGACTCAATAAGCCTGTCTATGCGTTTCATCCCCGCGAGCCTTCCGAGATAAGCAACAACGAAGTCATCCCGCGACAAACCCAGATCATCCCTGATTTCCCCGCGAGGCCTTTTGGGCTTTATCTCGGATATGAACTCGCCCACCGGGATCACTATCGCTTGCGCCCCGTATAGCTCCCTCACCTTCCCGGCTGTGAACCGGGAATTCGCCACAACCGCGACCCTCCCCTCCGACAGGAACCTCGCCTTTGCCCTGGTTTTTATCCCCCTGGCTGGCCAGGGCCTTTCCAGGTCAAACATCCCGTGCTCCGTGAACACTATTCTTGCCTCGGTTTTCAGGGCTATTTTGGCAAGAGCAGGATGAAAGTAATGAAAATGCAGGACATCAAAACCCCTGAATATCTTTTCAGCCCTCTTCAGATTGAGCGGATTAACCGGCCAGCCCCTCTTTATTGCCAGATCATAGGCGAGCCATGCCTGTTCCTGGGATCTGTGCCATAGCGGCCCTTCGGATTTCCCGAAAGCGATTGCCGGATCCAGGCTTTCCTTTTGCGCTATGAACAACTGCTCCACGAACCTGGATATTCCGCCGGTGTATCCGGAGTAGATAACATGGAGAACCCTCACGGAACCCACCTCCTCCATCCTCGGAGCGAGAGAGAGGGCGCTACAGTGGAAAACCCTTTCAGGCGTGCGCTTGTTTCCTCGCAATGTCTCAAGGCCTCAAGGTGTTTTTCCCAATCCTCCCTTCCCTTATCCGGAGCGAGCGTCCCGGCAAGAAGCCCGGAAAGTCCCGGAGTTATCCCCAGCTCAAACCAGGTTGAATAGTATGCTAATTCGCCCAACCGCCCCTTTCCCGAAAGCCAGGAGAGGGCGCCTCTTCTCTCCCTGTAGCCATCTCCGCCGAAGAAGCGCCAGTTCCCGGCGAGAAGCTCGTCTGAGCCGGATTCAATTGGCCATGGGATCTCAATATCCCTGAGGAACGCAAGGCAGGCGTCCCGCGCTCCGGAAAGGAGTTTTTCCAGCCGGCCGAGCCTCTCGTTTCCCGTTTTGAACCATGACTCCCTGAGATCCTCGGCCTCGTGAAATACAGGAGGAACAAGCCTCTCCATGAGGGTGAAATTATGCCGTATGCCGTGAACCCTGCACAAAAAGGAGCGAACGCTGACACGACCGATGAATGTTGTTCTCACGAGGCCCATGAGCTTTGCCATCGTGAACCTCGCTGAGACCATGAGGTTTATAAGCCCCTTGTTTTCGGGTTCCCGAAAGGAGAAATCGGGTCCCGCGAGTCTGCGCGTGCCCCTCGTGTCGCTCAGGTAACCGAGCCAGGGAAAGAGATTTTCGGTTATCGCGATGGGGGAGTGGAGGAGGACGCGGGATGTCTCCGGGGACAGGCAGTTCCTCATTAGTTTCCACGAAACCCCTGCTCCATCCCTGATCACCAGGATGAAATCCAGGTCTGATATTCCGGGAACCGAAACCGACCCCGTCTGCCATACCCCCACAACTCCGTCCGTTTCCTCCGCCACACGCAGAAACTCAGCGGTTGCCCTCTCGTAGTCCCCGGCGCTCAGGGGAACGATGTCATCTTTCCAGAGCATCCCTCATCCTCCAAGCGAGCCTGCCAGCGGCCCGATAAAACCCCTCGTCCAGGGCTTCCATGAGTCCTTTGTCCGGCCTGAAGAACCTCCTGAAAGCGAACGCGAAGTCCCAGGGGGAGGGCCAGAGAGCGAGGCCAGCCCTGAATGCTTGGCTCTGCGGTCTTTTCCAGCTCGCCCTTATTTTCGTTGCGAGATCAAGAGCGACACAGTCCTCCGGGAACATTTCCCTTATGAGAGCGAATGACTCCGGTTTTGGCACATCCCTTGACACAGCGAGCAAAAACAGGCTCGGAAGGAGCATCAATTGTGAGAGAAAGAGCTTTATCCCGTATAGATTCAAAGGCCTCTTTCGGGGATTTTCGGCCAGCGATAGGCATTTTTTTATTATCGGTTCCAGGTTTGTCCAGCGTGAGGCCCCCCAGCCACCTGTGGTTATCTCGTTCCTGCCGCGCAGGACGACGGCCCCGTGAAAAGCCGACGGAGGAAGGGGCGACCGGTTTCTTGCCAGGGATTCTGGTATTACGAATATCCCGTGGTGCTGAAGGTGGTCAAACGAGAGGATGACCCTCGCGGCTCCCGTGAGGGCGCGGCGTATTTTTCCGAATGAACCCACAAACTCCTCATCCGGCGGGAAATAGGCTATGTCAACATCCGAATAGCCGGTTGCTGTGCCATCTGCCAGAGAACCCATGAGAACCAGTGTCCCGGAGAGCTCCGAGAATTCGGAGCTCAGAGCGGGGGTAATCCTCTCATCTGGACCCCGTTGAACCGTTGGCTTTTGCCACGATGAGAGCGAGATGACCATCATGTCCTTTGGTTCGGGAAGTTTTGGGATCGTTGCGGCGTATAGGCTGAAAATTTCCCCGGGCGCGATCCCGGTTTTTCTCTGCCTCAATCGGTATGTTGGGATAGCGTTAAGATACAGGTTCGCGTATTCCCAAAGCTCCAACGATTCCATCAGAAGGCTTGAATTATAAGGTTTCCAAGCATTCCAAACCAACCAGCCGAGCGTGATCTCGCGGGCCAAAACCCTGCTCGGATAGAAGACCTGGATGGACAGACCCTTGACAGTCCAAGGTTTTGCGCTTAATATATTCCTTGCTATGGGACAGGAAAAGATAAAACAGGAGTCAATGGCGGTCCTTCCGAGGGACCTTGAGCAGGACTACCCTCGCAACATCCAGGTGGCCCTCTCGGTTTCCGTGGTGGCGCTTATTCTGATGTTCAGTCTGGTCAAGGGACTTAAGATAACCCCGTATTCCAGGGCTCAGGCCGAGAACATCACCATGCTGGAGGAGATGGCCGCGCTGGAGGAGATAACCGTTCCCCCGCCGCCGGTCCAGCGCCCACAGGTCCAGGTTGACATAGCTGAGCCCGGCGAGACCACTGATGAGGTTGATGTCATCACGGACATGAGCAACCTGGATTTCGGGAACTCTGACATCACCCCCCCTCAGGTGGATTCGGTATATGAGGTATACGCGGTGGAGATAATGCCGGAGATAACCGAGATGGTGAAGCCAAGCTATCCCGATGTGGCAATGCAGGCCGGGATTGAGGGCCGGGTTGTAGTCCAGGTCGTGGTTGACGAGAAGGGAAGGGTCATGCCCGGCACGGAACGGATCCTCGCTTCTACCAACGAGGTTTTCAACGAACCAGCGATAGCCGCGGCCCGAGCCTGCACCTTCAAGCCTGGCCAGATGGGCGACAGGCCTGTGAAGGTGAGGGTCAACATACCGTTTGCGTTCAGGTTAAGGTAATATCTTCGGCATTCGGAGCGGTTGCCTCAGACTATCAATATACATTATAATATTCGCATGAATGATCAAAGTCTGTTGAGCCTTGTAGCCTTTCATCGTGCCCTTTCGGATGAGACAAGGGTAAGGATAGTAAATCTGCTCATGGAGGGCTC
Organism: Caldifarciminota bacterium; assembly: GCA_965649155.1. Classification (GTDB taxonomy): domain Bacteria; phylum Hydrothermota; class Hydrothermia; order JBDRYB01; family JBDRYB01; genus JBDRYB01. The sequence goes on from CBFGJU010000002.1 coordinate 4,724, forward strand.
CTGCTGTGTCAAGGAGATTGTTGAGGCGCTCGGTATAGCCCAGTCAAGGATTTCTCAACACCTGAATGTCCTACGGCACGTGGGAATGGTTAGAGTTTCCAAAGAGGGGACATCCAGGCGCTACAACCTTGAGACAGGGGTCTTCCCACCTGAACTGTTTGAATGCGTCAAGAGGGCCAGGGATGGCTCACCGACCCTGACCGGCGATATACGGAGAGCAAAATCAATCCGGTAACTTGATCCAAAGTTAATCTTTCCATTATAATATTAGCACTAACTAATATAAGGAGACAGCAATGAAGGCTCTAAAGAGAGAACAAAAAACCTGGCTCCAGGAGCGCTTTGGCGATAGGGTTAGTTTCTCGCGCCGTGAGCGCTCAATGTATAGCCACGACATAGGGTCTATACCGAGCCTCGTTAGGCCCCTCTTGGGAAAGTCCATGCCCGCGGCGGTTGTCCAACCTCTGTCCGAGGAGGAGATAACCGAGCTCGTCCGATGGGCAAAAAAGCAGGAGATACCTCTGGTACCCAGGGGCAAATCCACATCCGGCTATGGCGGAGTCCTGCCCGTGAAAGGGGGGATAGTCCTTGACCTCGTGAGGCTTCAGCGGGTCATCTCTGTTGAGGGGGATGTTGCTGTTGTTGAACCGGGAATATCCTGGAAAAAACTGGACGAGGCCCTGGCCGACCGCGAGCTCACTCTCAGGCTTTATCCCTCGTCTTACCCCTCATCAACGGTTGGGGGCTGGCTCGCGCAGGGAGGCGCGGGTTTCGGCTCCTGGAGCTTCGGTTGGTTCTCGGAAAATGTCGTTTCCGCGCGGGTTGTCCTCCCGGACGGCTCTGTGCGGGAGTTTTCCGGGGATGAGCTTGGCCTCGTCTCTGACGCTGAGGGCACGACCGGCATA
>CBFGJU010000003.1:0-5598 GCA_965649155.1 Caldifarciminota bacterium
GGTTATCTCGCCCTCAACCGAGCCGCGGGGATAGCAATCCGAACGCGCGCCTTCTGCCCGGAATCTCACGGATTCGCCCCGGAGGAGTGCCTCTATCACATGCGCTCCGCCGTATTTCGGGTCAGTTGGCGAGGCCTGGGTTGCGCCGAGATAAAGGTCAACCGCGGCTATGCCTCCGTATGCCTCAACATCGTTCAGAAACGCCCTCTGGAAACGGGATGGGGGGTCGGTGTGTCCGGTGTTGAGAAAAAGCCCAGACGAGCACATCATCCCGAATGTCCCTGTTGTGACAACATCAACCTTTTCCGCGACTGCCTTCACTCCCTCGGTTTCCCGGAGCCTAGCGGCCTCCTCGGCTGTCAGGACGACCACATCGCCCCGGGCTATCCTCTCGTTTATCTCTTCAAGGCTCCTCTGCATCTTGCCTCCTTCTGATTAAATGCCAGTATGGTTTTGCTGGGGTATGTTTGGTGTCTGCTTTTGATCGGTGGATTGGCGAAGGGATCAGGCCGTTGTCCGGCAAACGGACAGACTCCCCCTGACAGGGGGCAGGGCGGCCTGGCGCATGTCATCCTTCGTCCTCTTCATGGGCCGAAAGTATAAGGCGCGCGGGGATTGAGTTTCAACGACAATTTTGACTTATCTGTTTCCATGTTGATCATTCCCCTGGCACCACCGCCACCACGCTCCTGGTCTCTGGGCGGAGGTATTTCCCCGCGAGCCGAGAGAGGTCTTCACCCGTGATCCCGCGAATCATCTCCGGATAACGATTGATGTATTCAGGATCCCCGAATATAACCGCGGCCTCTCCCACGGAAAACGCCAGGTCTTCCGCGTATTCCCTGCCATATATCAACCCAGCGAGACATTGCTTTTTTGCCCTTTCCAGCTCAGGTTCGGTCATGCCCTCGCTGGCTATCCTGGAAATCTCAGAATCTATGGCCAGGCTTATCTCCATCGGACCAACCCCCTCCTGCGGTTCAACCTCTAGAACCAAGAGGCCTGGATACCTGTTCCTGTTGACAAAAGCCCATACAGAGATGGCGAGCTCCTGTTCCTTCACGAGGCTCCTGTATAGCCTTGACCCCTCGCCCTGGCCCAGGGCCGCGGAAAGAATCTCAAGGCCCGGAATGTCCGGATCCGAGGCCTCCGGCACATGGTAGGAAGCCAGGTATAACCCTGTTTCAGTCTCCCCGGGGATAAGCCAAACCCTCTCGCCTGATTGCTCTGGCTCTGCCTGGATTATCTCCGGTGGCTCTCCCTTCGGGTTGGATAGGGACCCGAAGTATTCCCCGGCCCATGAGAAGACGCTGTCAGCGCTCACATTTCCCACAACCACCAGGATTGCTCTTGACGGCCTATAGTATGTTTCGTAGAACTCCCTGACCCCCTCTATGGTGAAAGAATTTATGGAAAAATCCCAACCAAGGGTAGGGTTCCTGTATGGGTGAACGAGGTAAGACAGGGACCAAAGGCTTTCGTATGCCTTGCCGAAGAGGTCATTTTCCGCGGTGAGTCTGCGTTCCTCCATGACAACATCCCTCTCAGCGCGAAAATTGCCGAATGTCAGGTTGACCATCCTGTCCGCCTCCATTGACATGACAATCCCTACCGCTTCTGGTGGCACAACCGAGTGATAAACCGTCACATCAAGGTCTGTCCAGGCGTTGTCGTAGCCGCCTGTCTCGCTTATCCTGTCTGAGAACATGTTTCCAGGGCCAACAGACCCGTTGAACATCAGGTGTTCTGTCATGTGGGCCATGCCTCCCTGGTTGTCGTTCTCGTTGACCGAGCCAACAGCATACCAGACCTGAACGGCCGCGACTCCGGCCGTTGTGTCCTCAACAACCAGAACCTTCATCCCGTTGGCCAGGGCTGTGTCCCGCACAGAGACCGGCTCCAGGCCAGGGTAGTTGCATAACAGGATAAAGGCAATCCGGATCACGGGAGAAATCCCTTTACAGGAAGATATTCTAATGCTCTTATGTGCTGTTAAACAAGCAATTCAGACATGCAGGCCCCGTATCGCGTGATCGTTTTGGGCACTCAAGAAATCAGGAGAGAGATATTTGCCCTGGGTTTTCAGAGCGGATTCTCGGGCCTGAAAGCGTCCGGATAATGCCTTATTCCCTCTGGTGTGATGGATATCGCGTCAAACCTGACCTGGACGCCCTCCAGGCCCATCTTCGCTATGAAGTGCTCCGCGGTCAGCGCGAGGCGCATGCGCTTCCTGTGGTCCACGGACTCAAGGGGTTCTGTTGCTACCGACGCACTGCTTTTTACCTCAACGAAAACCAAGGTGTCCCCATCCCAAGCGATTATGTCAACCTCCCCGCCCCTGACGGTGAAATTTCTGGCTATTATCACATAGCCTCTGGATCTGAGAAAATCAGCCGCTTCCTGCTCCGCGCGCCTGCCGGTTTTTAGCGTGCTTATCTCAGCCCTCTCCTTCCTTCTGGTCAGTGGCGGAAGGTTCACCTGGCTCAACGGGGGCCTCTGGCGTCTCAGCCGCCATCTCTTCCGCGACCGGTTCTGGCGTTGCCGCCGGTGTTTCCTCGGCATCTGCCTCAACCGCGGGTTCCGGGGTCACTGGAGTGAGGGCCTTGAGTTCTTCAGCCGAAAGACGCCTGTCCTTGAGCTTTGCGTGTTTGCCTATCCTGCCCCTGAGGTAGCCCAGGTTCGCGCGCCTGACCTTTGCCCTCTTGAGTATCTCTATGCGTTCAACTGATGGCGAGGCCAGAGGAAATATCCTCTCAACCCCTATTCCGGCAGAGATCTTTCTCACGACTATGCTTTTTCCTATGCCCTTGCCCCTCTCGGCTATGACAACGCCCTCGTATGCCTGGAGGCGCACCTTCTCTTCGGGTTTCTTGGTCTTGGGATTCACTCTCACCTCTTTCACCTTGACATAGACCCTGACCGTGTCCCCTGGCCTCATCCTTGGGAGGTCAGACCGGGCAAAGGAGGATTCAAGGGCCCTTATCAGATCTTCCACGGTTCTTCTCCTCTTTCAACGATTCCGACAACAAGTTCATCTCGCCAGACCCGAGATCTCTTCTTGCCAGGAGGTCTGGACGCAGACGCAAAGTATAAAGCAAGGCCTGGCGGGTGCGCCAGTTAGTTATTGCCTGGTGATTTCCGGAGAGAAGGACATCCGGAACCGCAAGTCCAAGGTATTGTCTGGGTTTCGTGTATGATGGGTGGCCGAGCAATCCACCCTCAAAGGAATCATCCCTCGCGGAATCCTGGTCTCCGAGCGCGCCCGGCAAAAGCCTAGCTATGGCGTCCAGCAATATTATGCCCGGCCCTTCACCTCCGGAGACCACAAGGTCCCCAACCGAGAATTCCCCGTCTGCCCAGCGAAGAACCCTCTCGTCAATGTCCTTGTATCTCCCGCAAACCACGATCAGGTGCGACTGGGATGATAGCTCCTTTATCCATTCCTGGCAGAGAACGCGGCCACGGGCGCTGGCTACGAGAACCAGTCCGCCATCATCAGAGGTCGCATCGGTTATAGCCCTTATCAAGGGTTCTGGCCTAAGGACCATGCCCGGCCCACCGCCGAAGGGATAGTCGTCCGTGTCCTTCGGCGTTCTGGCGTAGTGCTTCGGATTAAGGAACCTGACCTGGAGGCTCCCCGCTTCGGACGCGGCCCGGGGCGGCCCGAATTCCAGCCAGTGCCTGATGAGCTCTGGGAAGAGGGTTATAAATGTTATTTTCACGCCGGAAAATTATAATGAGGGAATCGGAAGGGTTTCAAACGCAGTGGTTTCAGAGCCTCTTCAGTTTCAAAATCCCTCTCTGCTTGTCTATTTCCTCAACGAACTCATCCGTGAGTGGCACGGATAGCCTTCCGGCCTCAAGTATGAAATATGATGGTGTGGGCGTAAGGTCTTCAATCCTCCCCAGGAACTCGCCCCCCGGGCCAAGAACGCTCATACCCACCAGCTCAAAAGCATAGCACTCTCCTTCTCCTGTCGGCGGGAGGTCTCCGGCCCTTGCCAGAAGGTGCAGTCCTGCTATCTTACCTGCCTGCTCCCTGTTCTCTATCCCCGAGAACTTCACGATCAGCGTGTCCTTTCCTGCCTGTCTCAGATAAGCTATCTGCAGTTCGGAGGTGCGGCCATCCCTCGCGCGAACGAATAAACAAGAGATCCTGGACAGGTCATCCTGCCCCAGGTATGGGTATAGTTTGAGTTCACCCCTCAGTCCGGTTGGCTTGCCTATTCTAGCAACGGAAACCAGCTTCTCACCAGACTGGCCCGCGGAATCGCCGGAGGGCTTCACGGGTTCTTCACCGGGTAGCCATAGAGAGGGCTACCCTACTCTATGATCTCCAGCTGGGCCCTGCGCCCCTTTTTCATGGCGGCCGCACCCACTATCGTCCTTATTGCTCTAGCGGTGCGCCCTTCCTTCCCTATGATCTTTCCCAGGTCGCCTTCGCCGACTCTCAGCTCGTATATGACGCTCTTTTCTCCGGCCAGCTCACGGACATCAACCTTGTCAGGATGATCCACGAGAGCCTTCGCTATGTATTCTATGAGCTCTTTCAGTTCAGCCATGTTCCACCTCTCTGGTTCTTGCGAGATTAAAGATGCTCCTTGCTCTGGGTGTTATTTGCGCTCCCTTACTTAGCAATTCCTGGACACGCTTGATATCCACCCTGAACTCGTCCTTCCTGATCGGGTCGTAGTATCCGAGGATTTCCTGGACATAGCTCCCCACGGCTAGTCTGCTATCCACGACAACAAGCCTGTAGAAGGGCCTGCCCCTTTTTCCTCTTCTTTCCAGTCTTATCTTCAGCATCTTACCACCTGAAATGCGCGAAGACCCTGTTGGCCTCTGCCATCTTGTGCGCGTTTTCCTTTACTTTCACTGCTGTTCCCGTGTTCCGCGACGCGTCAATGAGCTCGTTCGCGAGCCGTTCGGACATGGTTCTTTCTGGCCTGTTCCTCGCGGCGTTCAGGAGCCATTTCATCGCCAGGAATTGCTGTCTTTTTGGTCTCACCTCAACCGGCACCTGGTATGTCGCGCCGCCAACCCTCCGAGGCCTCACCTCAATGGCGGGCTTGACATTCTCAAGTGCTTTAAGGAAAACCTCTATCCCCTGCTCGCCGGTCTTCTTTTCCACCGTGTCCATGGCCTCGTAGAAGATCCTCTGCGCGAGCGCGCGCTGACCGTCCCACATCATGTAGTTGATGAACTTTGAGACGACCGCGGACCCGAACCTGGGGTCAGGGGGAATGTTTCTCGTTGGGGCTCTCTTTCTGCGCATCCTGCCTCACTTCTTTGGTTTCTTGGTCCCGTATTTTGACCTGCTCTTTGACCTGCCGTCAACGCCGGCCGAGTCGTATCTGCCCCTTATGATGTGATACTTTACGCCAGGGAGGTCCTTCACCCTCCCGCCCCTGACCATGACCACCGAGTGCTCCTGCAGGTTGTGGCCCTCGCCAGGGATGTAGGCGATGACTTCCTTCCCGTTGGAGAGCCTCACCTTTGCGACCTTCCGCAGGGCGGAGTTGGGTTTCTTCGGCGTGGTCGCGTAGACCCTGATACAAACCCCTTTCTTCTGGGGATTAGCGGCCAGGGCAGGCGCTT
>CBFGJU010000004.1:0-5519 GCA_965649155.1 Caldifarciminota bacterium
AGCCATTCGTAAAGCCATAGAGGGAGCGGGATACAACATCACCGGGCAATAGGGGTAGGCCTTGTGCCTACCCTTCATGCAGAGGAAAGATAGTTCGCTACAGATTGCGCGCGGATATGTTTCCCCTGAATAATACGCCCGTGATAGAGGGAATCATTTTGGGTTTGAACCTTATATCTTACACCGGGCAAACCCAGAACCCCTTCGTCATCAGGGACCCTAACCTCCTCGCGGACGAGAGGATATGGCCCCTGCTTGTTGGAGAAAAACTGGCGTTTTGCGCGGGAGACAGCGTTTATCGCGAAAAGCTGGAGGAGGTCAGGGACGGGGTGATTTGCTTTCACCATGGCCCCTTCGCCTACATGTCCAGGAGGGGTCTCGCCCTCCCTGAGACAGACAGCGTCCTGGTCTGGCTTCCCCTGCACGAGGGAGGTGCGTGCCTCCTGGTTCCGACTGCCTGTGTTGGGGGCGGAATGGCGAGTTTCATTCCCATATTTCTCGTGCTTGATGAATACATAAATCGCCCGGAATACCCAAACACGGAAGCCACCGAAAGGTTCAATTTCCTCGTTTCAATAGGGTTGGCAGGAGCCTTGACCGTAGCCGGAGGATACTGCTCCTGGCGATATCTCAGGCACGCTGGCGAGTCGGATTACAAGACAGACCTGTTTCTCAAGCGAATAGGGGAGGCAGAATGATCCTTCTTTTGGCTTTGCTCTCGGATCACCTGGTCATTCCAGCCGAATATCTCCGAGACCCGACCGTTGGGATATTGCTCCTCGGGGAGGACATAAGGGTCTTCTGGGGGAAGGAGAGCAGGCGCGTCCGTTTCCGGGGGCTCGCGGTAGAAGACTTGCTCCTAGAGGAGTCCAGATGGGAAAGGGGAGGATGCAACCTTGACCCGGAATATCTGAGGATGGTTCTATCCGAGATTGACTCCGTTTGGGTCTACCTGCCCCTGCACGATATAAAAGACAAGGGGCCATTGGAGGAATGCCTGGTCCCAGGAGGTTGTGCGGCAATAGGGGTTCCGGTGGGGATCGCGGGAGCGTTCAGCCTTTTCTGTATCCTCGTCAATATGAGCGGCACTCCCATAGACATGGGAATCAGCCTTGCCCTGGGATACCTGGCCATCTACAGCGGAGGCTGTTTGGGAGCCGTGGGGGGTTGGTGTATAGGGTCATACATCTACGAGAAAAATATAGGGAGGCCAGCATCGGAGGCCAAAACCCAACTGCTTCTGGACAGGCTGAGGGAACTTGGGGGAGAGGGAGTCAGGTAATCAGATCAAGCGCCTGTCGGGTTGGAGCGGATACAGCCCTACTCAACCCTCTGGAGCCAGAATGTGGTGTCCTCAGGGTGGACGACGACCCTTATCTCAACATCCTTGCCACGGAACTCAGGGTCAACCACCGGATAAGGGGACTTGCCCGCGACATGGCAAGCGCCCGTCTCATCCGCTATTACCCAGTCGCTCCTGGTCTTTGCTATGCCGTAGAGAGGCTTGTCAACCGCTCCCCAGCCGTAGAACCTTACCTTCAGGGTAATGGTGTCACCGGCATAGGCCTCCGGTCTTTCCGCTATGGATTTTATGTTAACCGGTCTCCCTGCTGAGCAGGCAAGGATGAGCGCGAAGATGCAAAAAGGGGCTTTCATTCCTGGTCTTCGGGTTCGTGTTCCTCGCCTGACCTGGGGTGGGCTTTCCTGTATTCCATTTTCATGCGCTCCAGAGAAACATGGGTGTATATCTGGGTTGTTCCCAGGGAGGCGTGGCCAAGGAGCTCCTGGATAGTCCTTATGTCACATCCCGCGTCCAGCATGTGCGTCGCGAAGGAGTGCCTCAGGGCATGAGGGTGAACCCCCCACAGGGACGAGAGCTCTCCGAACCTTGAGTTTATTATGTTCCAGATGCCCATCCTGGACAGAGGCCCACCGTTCCTGTTCAGGAAGAGATGGGAGCTCTTTGGTTTGAATTCCGCCCTCGCGTTCATGTAATCCAGAATAGCCGCGACTGCCTTCTCGCCCACGGGGACGATCCGTTCCTTTCCACCCTTTCCGAGAACCCTGATCTGACGCCTTATCAGGTTGACCTGGTGGATGAGAAGGTCAGCGAGCTCGGATTCCCTTAGACCTGATGAGTAAAATAGCTCAATAATGGCCTTGTCTCTCCTGCCATATCTGTCCTCGGGCCGCCAGGATTCCAGCATGATATCAAGGGTTTTCTTCGGGATGACCTCTGGCAGAACCGACGGGGTCTTTGGCGCGGGGACCCCCAGCGCGGGGTTCTTTTTCACGACGCCCTGGCTGACCAGGAACCTGTAGAATCGTCTCAGGGCCGAGAGCTTGCGCTGGACGCTCTTCGGGCTCATGCCGGCTCTGAGAAGGGTTGAAACGAACGCCCTCACAGCCTCCCTGTCAGCCTGGACAGGATCATCTATCCCCATGGTATCGCGCAGGAAGTCAAAGAACCCGTGCAGGTCGTTTGAGTAAGACTCCGCGGTAGCAGGCGAAAGCCCCCTCTGGGAGGAGAGGTACTCAAGAAAGGCCCTCAGATAATCCAAAGCTCCTTATGATAACCCGCGAGCACGCCGGATTGCAAGGGCAACGAGTTGAACCTTTCCCGGTCCGTTCTTGAAACCCCGGAATCAGCGCCACCCCTCAGGTTGCTTGATCATGGACAAAAATCGGGGAATCTGAAACCTGGCCTTAAGTTAAGCCATTCCGAGGCCATCCGGCTGAAGGATCACCTCTAAAACCCTTTATGGCCCGGACACCGCGTCACGCGTTATAATTTGCCCATGCTTGCCATACTCCTGTCCCTCACCTGGACGAGCTACACCAACCGGAACGGCGTCCTTGACATCTGTCCCGCGGGGGACACCCTCTACCTCGCGACCACCGGAGGCCTTATAATATACTGGCCCGGACACGGTGTTGTTGCCGAATACACGAACACCAGCGGCCTTCCGGGGGTGGTTCTCACTGGCGTGGCCCTGGATGGAGCGAGGAGGCCCTGGGTCCTCTGCCTGGGCGAGGGCATAGGATACTGGGATGGCGCGAGGTTTCAAAGGTATCCCATATACTCCCTTCCCATAGGCAACCCGGACAACATCCGCAACGCCAACGGCATATGGGCCAGGGGAAACTGGGTCTATGTCGCTACCAACGAGGGACTCCTGGTCATGGACACCAAGGGGACGCCGGATACCACGGACGACGGGCGAAGGCTCCTCTCCTTCTTTGACAGGGACACCATCTACAACCTTTATTTCTACAAGGATAGCGTCATGGTTGGGGGCGCGGGCGGCGCTTGGGCCGCTGATACCGCTTCAATCCTGAACGAGTCCGCCTGGACGAACATATATCCCTGGAGGCCAGTTTTCGCCCTTCTCAGATATGACACCACGACATATCTCGGCACGAACAGGGGCCTGCGCAGGCTTGATGACTTCCAGATAGGCGAGAACACGAAGGTCATAAGGCTCGCGGAAAGAGATGGGAGGATATACTTCGCCACTGACACCATGGGCGTCTGGCTATACATGCCCGATCCGGAGACCCTCGTTTCGGAGGATCCGGTTCACCTCATAGTTGATACCGCCGCCAGGCGCTACAAGTGTCCGAGGAGCCTTTATGCGGGGGTCGCGGGAATCTGGGCAGGGTTCACCTGGCCCCCAGCGAGCATCCCCGGACCGCAGAGCTTCACCGGTGGTTTTGCCCACTATGACGAAGACGGCAGGTGGAGGTTCAGGGGATTCGGGGACATCGGCTTCGGAACCATAAGCGCCATGGCCAGGACTCCGGATGGTTCGGTTTGGGCAGGAACGAAACAGCCGGGCCAGTATTTTGTCGCTCTCATGCGCTTCAGGGACGGTGAGTGGGATTCGGTGAGGACAGTAGGTAACATAAGCAGGATGAAGGTCATAAAGGGGGGCAGGCTTTTCATTGGAACCTGGAACGGCCTGTTTGAGCTGGACACAGCGGGCAAGGTCATCCGCAGATACGAATCGGGCAATGGTTTGAACCCGCCCAATGTGGTCTATCTCGGAACAGACCTGGGCGGGAACCTGATCGCAGGGGTGATGGGCAATGTCTGCGCCTACAGGATAAGGGACACTGTCCTTGAGGGCTTCCCGGGACTCTACCTTGACACCCCGCCGAACGCGGTTGAGATGGCCCCTGACGGCTCACTGTGGATAGGGACATCCTCTGGCATATACATATTTTCCGAGGCCGGGGGAACCTGGTCCCAATCCGGAACCATAACCGGCGGCCTCCCCTCTCAGAACATAACCTATCTTGAGCGGCACAGGGACAGGATGTATATCGGCACCGCTGGCGGCCTGGTTGTCTGGAAGGATGGTTCCACGAAAACCCTCCTGTCTGGAAAGGAGATAAACTGCGCCGAATTTGAGGCTGACGGCAGGATATGGGTCTGGACGACAACGAGCCTCTGCAGGATTGACAGCCTGGGTTCTGTCCTGGAATCCTACTCCCCTGGTTCAAGCCTCCTGGTTGGGGATGGGGAGGGTCTCGGAAACTATCCCGTGGACGACGCGATGGTCCTTGTCCCTGACAGGGACGAGCTCTGGGTCGGGACGGACAGGGGAATATCCGTTCTCTCTGGAATAGGAACCCGCGAGGCCTGGACAAAGGGGCTTTACATCTATCCGAACCCCCTTCATCTGGATCACGGCAAATACAGGGTCTACATCCCCGACGCGCTTTCGGGCTCATCTGTCCGGGTTTATACCGTTGACAGCAAGGAGGTTCTCTCGGTCACCCTTGGAGCGGACAGGGCGGTTGATCTGCCGAAAACCATAGCGCCAGGCCTCTATCTTGTTCTCGTGAGAAACGGGGACGAGTCGGTTGTGCTCAAGCTTTTGGTGATGTAGCCGGGAAGCGCGGGTCTCCCAACTGTTGTTTCACGGTTGAGAATTAGCCGTGTCAACCATCTGCAAACTCAAAGAGATTTGCTTTGATCCGCTCAATTTCCGAGCATATCCGCGGCTCCGCGACCGGGCCATCCCGAACCCGCGCTATACATGGGCAACCTCTTGAGGGCTATCCATCCTCCTTGCCACTGGTCTTGTTCTTAGGGGAGAGAACTGATGTGGGGACTCATGGCCTTGTCAAGCCTGATCATGGCATCAATCAGTAAATCCTGGATTTCGTCCCACTTCTCCTCGTCCGCCCAACCTCCACGATCGCATATCCACTTTATCCGGCTGGCCTTTTTGTCATCCATCCTTTCCCAGATCAGCGGCCCGCCAAAGACGCTTTCTATGCGCTCCTTTTCCGAGTGAAGGTGATCAAATATCCGTTTGTTTTCCTCATACTTTTCCCTGTCTATGTATAGCATGACAGAAGCGTCATTGCTGGTCAACCCATAGGTGTAGCCCAGTCCACTTTTTCCGGCGCCTGTGCTTATCCAAGTGTTGGTGCTGGGAGATACATTGGCATGAAGCTTGGTTGTGATCCTTCACCCCCTGGCATGAAGGGTGGTGGATAGATCAACG
>CBFGJU010000005.1:0-5507 GCA_965649155.1 Caldifarciminota bacterium
TAGCCAACGCGAAGGCCACCGGCGCCACGGACGACCAGCTGAAAGAAGCAAGGGCCCTGATAAGGGCCGCGCAGATGAGATGGGACTATGTCTTCTCGGCCAACGGAATGGGCTTTCACTCTCCTCAGGAGGCCGCGCGCATCCTCGCGTCCGCGATAGACCTGGCGAGACAGGCGCAGATCTCAGCCCTCTCAGCTCAGATGCGCGTCAAGGGAGGCAGATAATATGGAGATAAAACCAGATACAAGGCTTTTTGACCTTCTCAGGGAATACCCCTTTCTTTTGGAGTTCCTGGCGAACTACAACCCGGAATATCAGAAGCTTAGGAATCCCGTTCTCAGGAACACCATAGGGCGGATAGCCACTCTTGAAAAGGTTGCCGAGATGGGAAAGGTCCCCCTGGACAGGCTGATAGCTGACATATCCGCCGCCATAAGGAATGCCCCGGATATGAGCAAGGAAAGGGCAAGCCGAAAGGAGGCCCTGAAGGAGCTCCTCAGGCAGTTGCACGAAGGCGCATCCGCGGAGGAACTGAAGCCACGCTTCGCTGAGATAGCCGGGGATGTAAGCCCAGCTGAGATAGGAGCGATTGAGCAGGAGCTGGTAAGGGAAGGCCTGAATCCCCAGGATATAACCAAACTTTGCAGTCTGCATGTCCAGCTCTTCCAGGAGGCCATGGAGAAGAAGATGGCGGAACAGTTCCCTGAAGGCCATCCACTCAGAGCATTCCAGGACGAGAACAAAAGGATAGCTGGTGCGCTTGACGCGTTTCGCGATGCATTGGCCAGCCGCGATCCTGTCCGCATAGGCCCTGCCCTTGATTCCCTGGTCATCCTTGACCAGCACTACATCCGAAAGGAAAACGCCCTGTTCCCCCTTCTTGAGAGGCACGGAATCTCGGCTCCCCCTCAGGTCATGTGGGCAGTTCACGATGAGATAAGGGCGATGCTCAAGGACGCGAGAGCTTTTTTTGAAAGGAACGACATCGCAAACCTCCTTCCGGTCGCCGAGAAGCTCTTGTCCGAGGCCGAGGCCATGATAAACAAAGAAGAAAACATATTGTTTCCCATGCTCATGGAGACCCTTAGCCCCGAGGAGTGGGCCGAAGCCGCACGAGCACGCGTTGACGAATACAGGACTCCGGCCAGTGGGGGCCTACTTTCCCTTGATGTTGGCCAACTCACCCCCGAACAGATAAACCTGATCCTCAAGAACCTCCCCGTTGACATAACCTTTGTGAACGAGCATGACGAGGTCAGGTATTACTCTGACAAGGAGAGGATATTCCCCCGTTTCCCGGAGATAATAGGCCGGAAGGTCCAGAACTGCCACCCGCCGAAGAGCGTGCATGTTGTCCAGAAAATCCTTGATGAGTTCAGGGCAGGTAGCAGGGATGTTGCTGAGTTCTGGATAAACATGGGAGGGAAACTGGTGCACATCCGGTATTTCGCCATCCGAGACAAGGAGGGTAGATACAGGGGAACCCTTGAGGTCTCCCAGGACATCACGGACATAAAGAAGCTTGAGGGCGAGAAAAGGCTCCTTGATTGGGAACAGGGAGGTCAATCGTGAAACCGAGCGAAGGAACCATTGACCCGGCCACGGTCCTCAGCCTGGCTGGCCTCGTGAACTACGCGGAGGGTTCAATTGTCAGCCGGACCCTCATCCAGCGTCCTGTCGGAACCGTGACCCTTTTCTCGTTTGACAGGGGCCAGGCCCTTTCCGAACACACGGCGCCCTTTGACGCGCTTGTTTTTGTCCTTGAGGGGGAGGCGGAGATAACGATAGATGGGAAGCCTTTCCGGGTGATGTCTGGCGAGGCAATCCTCATGCCCGCGAATGTTCCCCACGCGGTCAAGGCAACAGACAGGTTCAAGATGATTTTGGTGATGGTAAGGGGCTAAACGAGGACCTTCTGATATATCCTCGCCCTCTTGTATGGCACCGCGCCAACCCGTAGGGTCTCTGCCATGACCATGCGGTTATCCTCCAGCTCCTGGTGGAAGAAAGCCCTTTTCATGCCTCGGCGCCTCGCGCTCTCGTAGAGTGCCATGGCCATCAAAGCGTCAAGGCCGCGTCCCCTCATGTCTGCCCTTATTCCAACGAGTAGCAAAACCAGGTCTTTTGAGTTCTTCAAAGCCTTCAGGATGTGCAGGAAACCGAACGGGAACAGCCTCCCTCGTGCTTTCTTTATGCCCGGAGATATATCCGGCATTGCCACGAAGAAACCGACGACCTCGCCCTCCTTTTCGGCTCCCTTTATCAGATCAGGCTCAAGAAAGGACATGTAGCGCGCCGCGAGCTGGTCCATCTCCTCCGGGTCAAGTGGAGCGAACCCGTGGAGGTGACCATAGGTCTCGTTCATCAGCGAGAGCATTGGCCTTATGAAGGGCCTGAGTTCCTTCTTCTTCCTGAACTCAAGCAGGTTGAAGTCCTTTCTGATCCTGTCGGATATTCGCCTGTGGGACGCGGGCATCTCGGCCGGTATGTCAACCCTGTAGCACATGTAGTCCACCTTCCGGAAGTATCCCAGGCTTTCAAGTATCCGGGGCATCTCCGGAGAGTTATAGTTGGTGGCAATCAGGGGCATGGCATCGTATCCTTCCACGAGCATTCCCTGCGGGTCCTGATCCGTGAATCCCATTGGACCAACGAGAGCCTCTGCCCCCTTGTTTCTCGCCCACCCCTCAATTTCCGAAAGGAGGGCCGCGGTTATCTCCGGATCGTCCCCTGTCTCAAGGAAACCGAACCTGGCCATGTTCTCACCCCTGAAAGAGTTTGCCCTGTGGTTTATTATCCCGGCTATCCTGCCCAGAGGCTTGCCATTCCTGTGGGCCAGAAGTAGCCTCACATCGCAATACCTGAAGGCAAGGTTCTTTTCGGGATCAAACAGCGCCATGTCGTCCGAGTAAAGCGGCGGGACCCACTGGTCAGGGTGGGGGAGCGCGTCCGGGAGCATGACGAATTCCCTGAGGGATTTTTCGTCCCTGACCTCTCGGATTGAAACCTTGTTCAAGATATATATCTTAAACCATGCCAGCCTTGTTTTGCCAGATGCAAAGCCCCGGCCAAGAGACCGGGGCAGGGGAGGAATTATGAGAAAGGCCTCTCAGAACTGGCTCAGGAGGTGGAGGTATATGGTGGAGGTTGGGTCCGTGTCAGGATCCTGCGGCGTTTTCGTCTGGTAATCAAGCGCCAATTGCCAGCCTTTCGCGAAGTTGTAATAAGCGCCCGCTATCAGGAGGGTGGTCGCGTCTTCGTCGGCCTCGGTGTCGGGATCAAAGTTATCGTATCTGCCGAAGAAACCGAAGGACTGGTTCTTGGTCGCGAACTTGCCCAAATCAAACCACGCCCACGCGGAATAACCGGAGGCCTTTGTGGGCTCATCAGATGCCCCATTCTCTGCCATCAGGTAGGAACCCATGAGGCCGAGCTTGTCACTCATGGCGTATGAAACCCCGATTATGGTCCTGTTCCTGACCTGATCCTCGGCAGGCTTGCCCTGCTGGTAATAGGCGTGGATGCCGAAATCCAGGAGGGCCGGGTTGTTCGTCCCCGCAAGGGGAAGAAGGGTGATCCTGCCGGCCATGTCCTTGAACTCGTTTTTCTCAAGGCTCTTGTAGCCCTCGCCGTTCATGTATACAGCGTAGATAGAGCCGTATTTGGAGGGAAAGATATACTCAATGCCGGCGCCAACATCCGCTGAGCTCATGACCTTGAACTCGTCAACCATGACCTTTTGGACATGCCGGAACCTCCATGCGTCCTCCTCTGGTCCTATCCACGGTGTCCCAAGCATGCCGAACCGGAACCAGAAGGTTCCGGGCATGCCCCTGAAGTCTCCCAGATCAGCGTAGGCATACTTCAGAAAGCCCACATAAAGGCTTGAGATTGAGACAGAAGGAGGGGTGCTGTCGGCCGGGTCGGGCTTCACGCTGACCAGCTTGTTCAGCGGCTCCACATCGTAGGTTATCCTGCCCTTTGCCTGCCAGGCCGGCTCTTCTCCTTCCTTGATCTCAACGAAGGTCGCTCTGAGATCAACATAGGCCCTTGATATTCCGAACTCATTGTATCCGACCTTGGCTGTATCGGGATGTGATGTGATACTGCTGAAGTATCCGAAGATCCTTCCGACCGTCTTCACACTCGCGGCCTGGGCCGCGCCCAGGCACAGTATGGTTAGGAGCGCTGTCCTTTTCATCTCTTGATCTCCTTTTACTTGAGAAGTTCTCTTGATCTGCTCTCGTATTCACTTCCTGTCACCTTGAGAAAGCCTGTTTTTTCAACGATGGCCTGGCCTTCTGGTGATAACTCAAATGACAGGAACTCCTTTATCTTGCCCTTTGGTTTTCCTCTCATATACTGATAGAGAGGCCTCATCAACTTGTAACCAGACTCGCCGGGCATTTTGCCTGCAACCTTTAGAACCTTGATCCCGGGTATGAACTCGTCCCCGTCCTTGACATATCCCAGAGCGACATACCCCACCCCGGCCTTATCGGTTTTCACCGCGTCAACTATCTGGGAGTTGCCGTTCATGGCTTTCATCTTGGAGGAGTAGTCGCCTTTGAGAACCGTCTCCCTGAAGAAGACGAATGTCCCTGAGTTTGACTGCCTTCCGTAAAGGCTCACCTCAGCGTCTGGCCCCCCTATCTCTTTCCAGTTCTTTATTTCTCCGCGGTATAGCTTGCCCAGGTTCTCCAGGGTTATCTCGTTCAGGGGGTTATCCGGATGGACCACAACTGATATGGCGTCTATCGCGAAGATGAAGGCTACGGGATCAAGGCCGTTAGCCTTTGCCTTGTCTATCTCGTCCTGCTTCATGGCGCGCGATGCGGTGGCTATGTCTATTTCCTTGTTGATGAGAGCCGCTATGCCGACTCCGGAGCCTCCACCCTGAACCGTTATGGTCACGGAGTTATCCCTTGCCATGTATGCTTCAACCAGTGCCTGAACCAGGTTGAGCTCCGAGTCAGAACCCTTTATCTTTATTGTCGTGCCGCCCCAAAGCGTTGTTGCCGCGAGGGACACGAGCAAAGCTGTTCTCGGTATCTTTTTCATCTTGGACTCTCCTCTGCTTTTTGGTTGGTTTAGCTTTCATTTTTTGAGGATCTCCAGGGAGACCTTCTCGTATTCCGTTCCCGTCACCCGCAGGAACCCTCCCTCCTCTATTATGGCCTGGCCCTCCTCGGAGAGCTCAAACGCGAGAAAATCCCCGATCTTTCCCTTTGGCTTTCCTTGCAGATACTGATAGAGTGGCCTGGCCACCGAGTAGCCGTCCTCGCCTGGGAGCTTGCCATCAACCTTGAGGACCTTCACGCCCGGGATGAAACTGCCGCCCTGCTTGATGTATCCAAGAGCAACATATCCCACCCCGGCTTTGTCCGTCTTCACGCCGTCAACTATCTGGGAGTTGCCGTTCATGGCTTTCATGTTCGGAGAGTAGTCTCCCTTGAGAACCGTCTCCCTGAAGAAGACGAATGTCCCTGAGTTTGACTGCCTTCCGT
>CBFGJU010000006.1:0-5505 GCA_965649155.1 Caldifarciminota bacterium
TCGCCATCATCCCACCAATCATCCCAGTAGCCCGTATAGACCGATGGCAGGGGGTTCGGGCCGCCGGGGCCGGTGTAGTTGGTTATGGGATGTGTGAAGTCCCAGAGGTGGATGTCGTGGGCATAGCCCAGGTCAGTGTATGGGCGTTGTGCGGCAAGCAGGTTCCAGAACTGGTCATATGGATATATCTGGTCTCCGTCCAGGTCGTATTCGCTTATCACCAGCATGCCTCCGGTCAGAGTCCAGTTGTAGAGATCATCCCAGGCGCCTCCGAATTCGCCGCAGGAAGGATGGTCAACAGCAACCAGGTTCCACGGCCCGGAGTTCCAGAGATCGTTGAGAAAAGCCGTATATTGACCACTGCAGTCAGACCAGTGATAGGTAAAGGTATAACCCAGGTTCGTGTTGAGCCATACAAGGGCCATATACAGATGTGTCTGGTTCCACGCGCGCTGCCAGTCATCCGAATAGGCTATGACGGTTCCGCCCTTGCCGTTTCCGACGACGACCTTCACTGCCTCGCCCCCTTCGCCGCAGGGGCTTATCAGGACGCTGTTGTCTCCCGCCAAAAGGACTTAGTTGATAACATGAGAACTCTGGGCAAAACAACCAAAATGGCTCAAGTGAATCTATTGACCAACAAGGGGATCAGGGAGGTGTGAACAGGCTCTATAGGGTAAAACCTCCCGTCACTGCAAGCAGTATCGCGCCTCTCGGATTTGACCACCAGCGCCATCAGGCGCCATAATTTCGGCCTGATGAACCCCTGGCTCCTGCCGTTCAGGCCAATTGTGGTCTTCTTCTACCACCTTGGCGGGGTGGGCGAGCTCATGTGGGGGACACTGCTATCCCTCCGGGAGATAAACAAGGTGCCCCGGCTCCTCTGGGATCAACTCTCCTACATGGCAATGGGTTCCTTGCCCCTGGTTCTGGTGACATCCGCTTTCGTGGGGATGGTTGCCGCGGTGCAGACCGCTTACCAGATAAGGGATTTCGTGCCAATGATGTATCTTGGAGTGGGGGTCGCAAAGGCCGTGATGATAGAGCTTGGGCCGGTTCTGGTCGCGCTTGTTTTCGCTGGTCGCGTGGGCGCGGGGATAGCCGCGGAGCTGGGGACAATGCGCGTGACGGAGCAGATTGACGCTCTGGAACTCATGGCCATAGATCCATATCGCTACCTGGCCTTGCCCAGGTTCCTCGGGGCCATAATATCCGTTCCGCTCCTGACCATCCTGGGCGAGGCAATAGCGCTTGTGGGCGCGCTGTTCGTCGCCAGATATGTGCTTTTCGTCCCGGTGGAGACATTCACTCACGGCATGAGAATATATTTCGTCGCGAAGGACCTCCTGGGAGGACTGGCAAAAGCAGTGGTTTTCGGCGCGATAGTCTCCCTGATGGGGGTCTATTTCGGCTACAACGCTCGCGGGGGCGCGGTCGGGGTTGGCAGGGCAACGACCCAGGCAGTTGTCGCTTCAAGCCTTCTCATACTTGCCGCTGATTATATCCTGGGAACCATAATATTCGCAGGTAAGTAGGGGCCACCCCTTGTGCCTGCCCTATCAGGCCCTGTGCCTGGCCTGTCTAAAAAATCATGATGATCTCAGCAATTGAACCTGAAAGCAATAGTATCCGCGAGCAAAACAAGTAGTTGTTGACCCACGGGTTCAACCATTATCATTTGCGCGGTACCTTTTGGAGGCAATATGCCATACGCTAACAAAGAGCACGAAGCCGCACACCAGCGGCTGGGCGAGATACTGAGGCACCTCTTCGGAGACGCGAACATAGGGGTGCTTGACGACATAACCTACTACATCTGGTCAGGTTCAACCGTCGTCCACTTCACGACAGAAACCTACGGCAATGAAAACAAGCCAATGGTAGAGATATGGGCCAAGGTCACGGTTGGGACACCGCTCTCGGATGCTCTGGCGCGCTACCTGATAGTGGAGAACTCCAACCTGAATTTCGGCGGGTTCCGGTTCTACCCCTGGAAGGATGATCCCGGCACCGGGAATGTGGTCTTTGAACAGCGCCTCCCCTTCTACATGATAAGCGAGGAGGCCGTGAAGCATTTCACCGAAATGGTCGCGTGGACAGGGGATCACTATGATCAGGACATAGCCCAAACATATGGCGGCAAGACCATGCAGGAGGTTGTCTCGGAAGGAGAAACCAGCCCCAAGGACGAGGAGTGGGAAAAGTAGGGGGTAGGTCTTGTGCCTGCCCTCAAAGGGAGATCACCTACTTGCCCTGTTTAGCACAGGCTCTGTGTTGGGCCTTGAGGTTCTGAAGACTGGATTTGATCGCTGAGGTTCGCTCGCTGTTTCCCGCGCTGGCAAGGTTCGCATACCTGAACTGCGCTGGCCAGGGGCCCCTTAACACCTGGGCAGTTGCGAGGGTGGCCGCGGTCCTGAAGATCTACATGACACGGGGCTTTCTTGACATATCCGAGTGGAAAGCAATCCAGGCAGAGGCCAAGTCTCTCCTCGCGCAATTGCTGGGCGTTTCACCCCAGGAACTCGCTTTCACCCAAAGCACCACCAGGGGCATCCGGATAGCCATGGACGCTATACCCTGGAAGGAGGGGGACAATGCCATAGTCCAACAAAAGGCCTTCCCCACCCTGGTTTATCCGTGGGTCCACGCGCCTCCTGCCGGCGTTGAGATAAGATGGGTAGCCGGGCCCCTGCCTGGCCTCGTGGACGAGATAAGGGGCCTGGTTGACTCCAAGACGAGGGCGGTTTTCGTTGACTGGGTTCATTTCGTCACTGGGGAGATGCTTGATCTCGCGGCGCTGTCCCAGATGGCAGAAGAAAGGGGCTTTTACCTTGTTGTTGACACAACACAGGGCTTGGGCCCTCTTTTCCCGGACCTATCGTCCCTGAGGATTGACTTCCTGTCCAACACCGCGGCAAAGTGGCTACTTGGGATAGAAGGCCTCGCCTTTCTGTATGTGCGAAAAGGCGCAATGGATGGCCTTCGGCCAGGCCCCCTGGGCTGGCTCTCCGGGGAATACGAGACATTTTCCAGGCTTTTCCCTATGCCGGAGCCGGATCCCGGCGCGCCCAGGTTTGAGGAAGGAAGCAGGGCAGTTATTCTGATAGCCGGTTTTTCCGAAAGCCTGAAGATATTCCTGGGCATAGGCAAAGACCAGGTAACCGCGAAGGTGCGCGAGCTTACCGGATCGCTAATGGACGATCTGGAGAAGAGACGACTTTTTGTGGCTACCCCACGGGAACCTCGGGCCGGCATAGTTTCTTTCAGACCGGAAGGGAACCCGGAGGATTATTACCAGCGCTTGCGCGATGCGGGGGTTCTGGTTTCCCTCCGGGAGGGCCTCATAAGGGTCTCGCCGCATTTTTTCAATACAACCGAGGAAGTTAAAAGGGTTCTGTTATAGGGACGCCCCCTTCAGGCACAGGCGGGGCACCGCGCCTATACCTGGCAGACACATGTGTCTGTCACTACAAATTAACCCCGTAAAGTTTGGCAGGGTTTAACCTGAATATCTTCTCAAGGACCTTCGTCTCAACACCCTTGCGTTCCATGTGAAGAACCAGCTTCGGCAGTGCAAGGGGGTCGTTTGAGAACGAGGAAAGATCGGACGAAATGACCAGATGATCCGGATCGTATTCCTCAAACAGGAGGGCTGGCGTGAGGTTCTCCGGTTGGACAAACGGATACGGCGGCCACAGGCTGACTCCTGTCCAGTAGCCAGCCTCAACAGCCTCCTTTGAAAGGTTGGGATCAAGGTGATCAATGAGGACAAGGTGCGGAGGAATATCCGTTTCTTCAAGTATTTTCATAACCCTGTTGAAGACACGCTTCTTGTGGTCATAGGGGGTTGAAATAAGGATAGGTTTGTTCGTTTCCCTGGCCATCTCAACCTGGGCCTTGAGGACCTCCCTCTGCAATTTGTCGTTGGGATCAATGAGGCCTGTCTCGCCTATGGCGACAACCCCGTCCTGGGAAAGGAGCTCCGGAATGTAATCAAGGAGCTCAAAGACATCGTGGGGAATGGCCCCGGGGTGAACGCCAAATCCCACATATAGATTGAGACCCGCCTTCTCCGCGCGCTCGCGCTCCAGGCGCAGGAGCCGGTCGTAGTGATCAAGATAAACCTCCTTGGAGGACATCTTGAAGATATCGTGGGAAAGGGCCACGGCCCACCGAACATTGGCCAGGACCATGGCCTCAAGGTCGTTGTAGCTCCTGACATCCACATGGAGGTGCGTATCAAATATGTGCATGGACATATTATAAGGGATTGGCGTGCGCGGCCGCCATGACGATCCGTCCACGGGCTACGAGCCGGGCAATCAGTCGTTTGAAATGATCCAGGGCCCGGCCTCATAATTAAGCCATGACCATACTAATCATGCTGAGCGTTGGGGTTTTCGCGGGTGATATAACAGTAGAGGACGCATCATACAGGACAATAGCCCACATGGAAAACGGCGGGGACATAACTGATGCATCATACAGGATAATAGCCCATGTTGAGGACGACGGAGACATAACGGACGCGAGCTACAGGACAATAGGCCACATAGAGAGCGACGGAGACATAACGGACGACTCATACAGGACGGTCGGACATGTTGAGGACGATGGGGATGTGACAGACGAGAGCTACAGGACTGTCCTTCACATAGAGGACGACGGGGACATAACGGACGACTCATACAGGACAATAGGCCATCTGGATGGGCCGGTTGGCATTACCGAGAAACGCGCCGCGGCCGCGCTCTGGCTACTCCGGGTGCTGAGCTTCCATTGATCGGGCAGACCGTGGATTCCTGTAACGAGGCAGACACAGGGGCCTGCCCCTACCTCCTTATTCCCTTCCAGGCCTGCTTTCCATCCCTGGTTCTTATGGCAACGGTAGAACCAAAACCACTCAGTATCAGGTTGTCCCCTGCAAGGAGCATACGATAGATGTAGCCTTTCAAATCAAGCTTTTTCATCCAGAGCTCTTTTCCGGTTTTGCCTTCCAGCTTCCTCACGCTTAACTTATCCTGGCCGGTATCAACAACGAAAACCCCATCCCCAACGAGAACCAGGGTATCCTTGAGATCCGCGGTCCAATTGCTGGCGAGGGAACCGGGGTCCACGGCCAGGAGCCTGTAGGCAGTCACACCCTTTGTCCTCCTGAGAACAATGAAAAGGGCGTCATCCCCAGGCATCAAGCGCGTGGGCTCCCAGGCTTCATCGTAAAATTTCCCCAGCCTCTGGCCGCTCCCGGGATTGACGGATATGAGGGAATCGCACAGAAGATAGAGGCCGCCGCCAGTCACCACGAGGGAATCGTAGGAGTAAGTGCCGTGATACGAGTTCCGCCAGAGAACAGAACCGCTTTCGGGATCAACCCTGGCAACGCAGGTCTTGCTATCCCGAAAGATATTTCCAAGAACATATATTCCTGATTCATCCGACCGCATGTATCTGGTATCAAATCCGAGATTTGTCCTGAACATCACCTTCCCGTTCTCAGAATTCAGG
>CBFGJU010000007.1:0-5490 GCA_965649155.1 Caldifarciminota bacterium
GGAGTAAAGGAACATGATCCTGTCAGTCATCTTCTCTCTGAGGATGGGGGTTATCGCGGTCAACGAGCCATAAAGCCCCTCCTCCTTCTCGCCAAAAAGACCTATCACATAATCGTCCCGGACAAAGCCACCGTTCTTCTCGGAGAGGCCCTGCCGTGGTTCGGGGAACACGGACAGGTAAAGGTTGAAGGTCGGGGACGATGGAGTGGCAAGTATGATGACATTCTTGTAACCCCTCCAGTCCCTCTGGAACTCCTCCGGCGTGACAAAGGTCAGCTTGAAAAGGCTCTCCGGTTGGGGGGTCTGGATCATCCTGAAGGTCTCTGACTGCAGGTGGGTCGCTACCCGTCTGAGGTCGTCCGAATACACCACAACCCAGCACCTCTCATCTCCCCTGGCGTAGCGTTCTATTTTCGGGAAACAGGCAAGGCCCAAAACGGCCAACAAGAAGGTTTTCCTCATGGGCAAATTATACCAGTTAACGCTTGCCGGTTGCCATTTTCGCCAGAGAAAATCCCACAGGTTCCCATATCCTTGCGATAGGCCAGCAAAGTGAATTAACATTTATTCCCTTGCGAGTTTTCTGGGTCTTCAGGGGATACCTGGACGAGAGGATGGACGCGGGCGCGCTGATTGCTATGGCCGAGGCTGTGAGCCGGACCGGGAACGAGATCTTCCTCGTGACTGGCAGGAGGCGGGCCAGGGATGATCAGGGCCCGGTCGTATTCCTCCGCTCCTGCGCGATACCCCTTTTGAATTACATTTGCCAGGCCGTATCCGCGCGGGTTGAGATCTTCAGGCGCGCCAGGACAGGGGATGTCATCATGTCCGAACCTCTCATGGTTCTTTCTGTTATGCCCTTTGCCATTCTTGCCAGATGGGGCCTGCGCGGGTATCGCCTGATCCTGGATGTCAGGACCCTTCCGGTTGAGAGAGGCCGTTTTTTCTTTCTTCTTGATAAACTTCTTTTCTCTTTGGGGCTTTTCCTGGCCAGAAGGTTTTTCCTGGGCGCGACCGTCATAACCCCCGCCATGGCGCGCGCACTGAAACCGAGGCTCGGCAGGCTACCCATTGGGGTCTGGGGCTCAGGGGTTGATCTGGCGGCTTTTGATCCGGCGAATCACGATCGCGAGCGAGAGAGAGCGCGCTGGGGTTTCGGGAAGGAGAAGATATTTCTATATCACGGCGCGCTGAGCTCTCGTGGGAGGGGCCTCCTTGAGGCCGCGGCCGGTTTCAGGCAAGCCGAGATCAAGTCCGCGCTTCTGGTATTTGCAGGCGAGGGCGAGCTTTCAGAGAAACTGAAGGAGATCGGTGGACCAGCAGTGAGGATCATGCCTCCTGTTCCTCACCGTGATGTCCCTTCGCTTCTTGCGGCCTCTGATTTCGTTGTAATCCCGTTTCTGAGGACGCCCGTGATTGATACATCATGCCCGATCAAACTCATAGAAGCCCTGGCAATGGAGAAACCCATAGTGGCCACGGATGTCCCTCCGGTCAGGGAGCTTCTTGAAGGCAAGCCGTTCTGGTTCCGGGCCAATGGCCCGGCAGGTCTCGCCAGGGCCTTCGTTGAAGCCGCTGGCGCGGACTCAGTTGATACATCGGGTGCCAGGGCGATCGCGGCGGCTTATTCCTTTGAGGCGCAGGCGAGAAGACTGTTGGATTTCATTAGCCGAATATGAAGGGAAACTGGTTCAGGATAATCCTCGGCCTCATCATGGCTCTCCTTGCTATCCTGGCAGGGGCAGGCCTGGCAACCGAGAACACATCTCTGGTTGCTCTGATAATAGGGCTTCCAGTCCTGATCCTTGCTTTCCTTAACCCAAAGGCCACCGTGTTCCTTGTCTTCTTCTTCTCAATAATATACCACGATTTCGTCAGGCAGGTTCTCCCGACCATAGAAGCCTCCAGGCACATAATGGACCTCCTTATACTCGCGCTGTTTGCCAGGGCAATCCTCTCAAAGGCAGTTGAAGGGCGTTTCAACTTCACATTCGCGTTCATCCCCACGATTCTCTGGCTTGTCCTGGTTTCGGTTTCAGCGAACATGAACCAGGTTCCCGTGATGAATTTCCTCATGAAGATAAGGCAGATGGGAATGTTCATCCTGTTTTTCTATTCCCTTGCCAACCTTGATCTGGATGTAAAAACCATCAAGGCCGCGTTCTGGTTCACCTTTGCGCTTGTCTGGATTCAGGTGCCGGTCGCTTTCTGGCACTACCGAATCCACGGCATGAGCGACAATGTCCGTGGTCTTACCCCAGGTGGCCCTGAGATAACCTTTCTCCTTCTGTGGGCAACCGCGTTTGTCTATGGCCTCTATCTGTATACCAGGAAGGTGAACCTTCCGCTTCTCATAATCATATCAGGAATATTCCTGGTCATACCTGTCATGAGCGGCATAAGGGCCGCTTTCTATTTTTACCCTGCGCTCGCTGGGGTTCTGATCGTCTCCGCGTTTGTTTTTTCTTTAATTGCCAGGGAAAAACCGTGGCCGGGCCTCAAAAAAGGCCTCCTGGCTCTGGGAACCACAGTAGCCTCGTTGGCCTTTGCCACCCTTACGATTCCGTCCCTTTATAAACTTTATCACAGGCTCTTCATAACATTCGTTTGGGGAATATACAATCAGGAAAGGGTTTACGGTGTGGAGCATGTGGGGCGTTTTATCGCGCCGAAGATAACCCATGCCTACCTTGCGGTAAAGGGATTGCCGGGGCTTCTTGCCGGGTATGGCCTGGGATCAATAATACTCAGCAAGTTCGTGTCAATCTCAGCCAATCAGACCACATTCGTGGCCCTCGTTGCCCAGCTGACCGTTTCCATGTATGAGACCGGTTACCTGGGGGTCGCGCTATACATGGCAATCGCGATCGGGGTAGCCTGGCTTGTCATCCCGTGTTTCAGGATGGCCAGGGACGGGGACGAGAGGGCCATGGTCTTTTCCTTCGTGGTGCCAGCCGTCTCGTTCATCGGTATGACCGTCTATTACTGGGTCTGGATAGAGCACATAGCCGGAACCATATTCTGGGGCCTGGGTGGGCTTCTTGCCGCGCTTTACTACTACAGGAAAAGAGAAAAAGAGGGTGAATGAATCTCCTGTTCCTCGTCGGGTTCTTCAGCCTTCCGGATACCCTCTCGGCCGAGAGGAGGGCCGCCGCGGAGTTCCTGCTTATCAATTTACCCCCCTCAATCCTTGAGGCAATGGGCGAGGGGCTTTTTCTGAGCAACCTTGAGATGGCCTTTCTGGCCAGGGAGGAATTCTCCTGGGCGCGGGATGTCCCGGATTCCATGTTCCTTCGCTATGTCCTTCCTCCGACTGTATCCCAGGAACCCCCTGAGGACTGGCGCGCTTTTTTCCTGGATTCGCTGAGGCCCGTGGTCGCGGGACTCTCGTCTGCCGAACATGTGGCCCTCGCGGTCAACAGGTGGTGCGGCGAGCGGATAAAATACAAACCCAATCAACGGAGAGACCAGGGCCCCCTGGAGACCTGGCGTTCTGGATGGGGCAGGTGCGAGGAGATGACAATATTCTACATTTGCGCCCTCAGGGCTCTCGGAATCCCAGCCAGACAGGCATACACGCCCTGGTGGCCCTTCACCGAGTCAAACCACGCGTGGACAGAGCTCTATGTTGATGGCGCCTGGAAATACGCCGGCAGTTGCGAGCCGGCTGATTCCCTCTGCTCCGCGTGGTTTTCCGGCCCCGCCAGGCGCGCGGGCCTGGTGCTTTCGGTTGGATTGGGAAATTCGCCGGGCCCGGATGCATACAGGGTTGGCGCGGACTACACCCTGATAAACTCCACGAGAAACTATCGGGATGTTTCCCTGCTCCTGGTTGAATCGCGCCCTGGAGACAGCCTCGCGCTCTCGGTTTTCAACTATGGTGCGCTGAGAACCATAGCGGTTCTCGTAGCGGATAAGGACGGCCTTGCCAGGTGCGAGATTGGCCCCGGAGACTATGTTCTTTCCGGCAGGGATTTTTCCGCTGTTATAGAGGTAAAGGGCGACACCACCCGAATAAGGCCTATAAAAGGGACGAGCCTGACCAGTGGTTTCTGGCTAAGGTATCCGGAGGATGAAAGGTGATAGCGTTCGCTATGGCTGGCGTTTTTGAGGTCTCACCGTCGGAGCTGGATTCGGCCCTCGCGGACGCGGGCAAGAACAGGCCGGAGCTGGAAAGGGCCATTTCGGGCGCGGAGGAACTTGCGGATCAGGCTTGCTGGCTCGTGGTTCACATGCCCCACCTGGACAGGCTTGAGATCACGGCAGAATGCTTGCTCAATCACATCCGATTCGCAAATGAATTCCGATCTTCCCTGCCAGACACCATATTCCGGGACTACTTGCTTTCATACAGGATCTGGGATGAGCCCTGCGAGGACTGGCGCGGCCCACTCAGAGATGCTTTTTCGGATTGCCGGAGTCCGGGCGACATAAAGAAGAAGGTTGATAAATCTGTCAAACTTGACACGACAAGGTATTTCTTCGGCCCGTTCCCCTCGCCCCTTACCATCCTGCATAAAGGCTCTGGCTCGGCGACAGAACGCACGGTTCTCTTGGTTGCCGCGCTGAGGGCAAGCGGATTCCCCGCAAGGCTCGCCCGGTGCCCTTCTCATCTTTCGGTTTGGGTTGAGTATTACGACCGCGGTTCCTGGAAGCCCCTTTACCTTGATAGGCCTAATGGTATCAGCGTTGTCCTTGTTCAGCAAGGGTTCGGATGGGCTCAGGCAACCGGGAGGTATGTTGAGACCGGAACCCTGAGGCTCAGCTTCACTATTTTCGGCCAACCGGATACCTCTTTTGAGGGTTTTTCGGTCCAGAAAAGGGAGGTCTGGCGATGGGAGGCTCTGGATGATCTTTGGTGGCCACTTGAGGACGGCTCAGGACCGAGGCGCGGGGATTACTGGGTTTTTCAGCTGGCTCCTGGGGACTACACACTCACATGGGGCAGGAGGAACGCGTCTGGCGAACCCTTTGTTCGGGTGAGGGATCTGAAGATAAAACCCGGCCAGGAACTTTCCCTTGTCCTGGAAACCGACATTCCTCCCGAGGATGTGAAACCGGGCGACATCATGGCCAGACCGCTTGATTCCTTGCCCCGGATAAGACTCTCGGATGGCCGCTGGCTCAACGGACTTCTGGAATACCCCGCGGTTGTCGCTTTCGTGGGCGACGAGGAGGGTTCCTACAGGACACGGGAACAGCTGGCAGGCCTGGTGGGCTTGAATCTTTATATGATCCGGGTCGGGCCAGGGGAGGGGCTTTGCGTCCTTCCCGATACCCTGAACATGGCCCTGGGTTCGGAGAGGGTTCCTTCGGTCATCCTGTTGGATGGACATGGGAAACCCATTCTCTGGACAGAGGGATTCTGCGAAGGATTGCCCTTATACATCAAGGCCCTCGGCTACTGAGAGGCTTCCCTGCCGGAAGATCTCATGGGTGCGAGGCCTTGATCTTCCACGGGACAAACCTTAATAATATAGATGTGATGAA
>CBFGJU010000008.1:0-376 GCA_965649155.1 Caldifarciminota bacterium
AATGACATTCCTGGGCGAGGCCGAGGTCATCAGAAACAGGCTATCGGGGGAAACGGCACGCCTGCCGCGCGATATCGCGCGGGCATTTCACGACCTTGAGCTCAACATGGACGCGCTCAGGGACGAGATTATGGACCTTCGGATGGTGGACATGGGAGGCTACCTGAAAAAGCTGGGGGTCCTGGTTCAGGAAATGGCAGATCACATGGGTAAAAAGGTGGAGTTTGTGGCGCGCGGGTCAGGAGTCCATGTGGACAAAGCGGTAGCAGATGGGGTGATGGACGCGATGGTCCACCTGCTCAGAAATGCCATTGACCACGGGATAGAGCCTCCTGATGAACGCGAGAGGCTGGGGAAACCCTCTGTTGGAACGATA
>CBFGJU010000008.1:386-5458 GCA_965649155.1 Caldifarciminota bacterium
TAGAAATAAAACAGGAAGGCAACAGGGTAAGGATAACCGTCTCGGATGACGGAGCGGGGGTGAACATGGAACGGTTGAGACAAAAGGCAATGGAGGCTTATGGAAAAATGGAATTTGATGATAAGGCGCTACTTTCGCTCCTGTTCATCCACGGGTTCAGCACCAGGGAGGAAGCTGGAGAGGTCTCCGGTAGGGGCGTCGGGCTTGATGTGGTAAAAGAAAGCGCGGAGAGGATGGGGGGGAATGTTTTCATGGAAACCGCTCCGGGTCGTGGCACCAGGGTCAGCCTTGATCTGCCCTTGACACTGCTCGTGACCCCACTCGCCTTTGTCAGGATAAGCAACGAGACATTTGCTATTCCAACAGCCTCGTTGGTCAGGGTTGACTGGCGCGATGATGTGGAGGTGGTTTCGGTGGGAGAGAGGGCCTTCGTCAAGAGCCAGGGCCAAGCCCTGCCCCTCCTGGATTGGGGAAAAACCATCGGGGGAGGAGGCTCAGGCGAAATGGTTCTGACAATGAGGGGCGGAGGCGGCGAATTCGGCCTCCTCGTTGAAGAGATACTGCCAGAAGGATCAGGAGTCATAAGGCCAATGGGCAATCTGGCCAGGCAGGCTTTTATCGGCGCTATAATCGGGCCGGACGGGACGCCGATACTAGTCCTGGATCCGGCATTCCTAGCAAAACAGGCAGGCGGAGGAATTGGACAGGTTCGTTGAGTTCACGATAGGCGAGAAGTTCCTGGCCCTCAGGGTTCAGGATGTCCTGGGCTTTGCCAGGGAAATAAAGTGGTGCAGGCTTCCAATTGCCCCGGAAGGGGTGGTGGGAATATGCAACTGGCACGGCAAGATATGCCCTCTGGTTGATCCGGGTGTCTTCCTGGGCACATCCGGAACCGGCGGGCCGTGGATATGCGCGGCTCAGGGGGAGGCAGGGCCCATTGCTATCCTGGTGGATTCGGTTGCCGGTATTGAAACGGCCGAGATGACACCGGTGGAACAGGGCCCCATCATGGGAACATACGGCGCGGGAAGGCTTGTCCTGGATATAAGGGAGATAGAAAAACTTTGCGGTATCTGATCTTCAGGCTGGGTAGCAAGACCCTGGCCTTGCCGGGAGAAAGGGTTCACGAGGTCGTGAGGCTACTCCTTATGGGGCCCTCACCGGGGAAGTCCTACATGGGTTCGGTCTCGTGGCGCGGGAAGACACTTGCCGTGTTGGCGCCGGACACGATCGGAGTCAACAAGGCATCGCCGGGGTTCGCTGTAGTAGCAGAAATCAAGGGGGTGCCGGTCGGGTTCCCGGCTGACAGGGTAGCCAGCTTCCTTGAGACCGATGAGATTGAGGATCCTGCGCCGGGCTCGGATGAATGGCTGGTCGGGATCGTCGGGAAAGACAAGGCATGGGTCATTGATCCGGATAGGGTGATAACCCTAAGCGAAACCGGCGAGGCCGCGCTACTCCTCGGGGAGACGGAGTTTCTCAGGTTCTGCGCGAAGACCATTGGGGATATTGCCGGCAGGAGGAAATCAAAAGAGCTGGAAAAGGCCACCAAAGCGATAACCAGGGAGCTGAAAAAGGATGAACCCTGACAGCCTGGCCAAGCTCAAGAATCTACTTCTGGAGGAAACAGGGCTGTTTTTTCCTCCGGATAAGGATTATCTCTTGGTTTCGCAGGTTGAAAAGAGGGCCAGGGCAAACGGCACCACCAGCGCGGACGAGTATGTCCGCGGTCTGGTGGCGAATTCCAGCGAGTTCCAGGAGCTGATTAACCTCATAACTATCCCGGAGACCTACTTCATGAGGGAGTTCAGGTTCCTTGACCTGGTGGCGCGCAGGATCATCCCGGAGGTAATATCAAGAAGGGACAGGGCGCTTCTGCTCTCGGCTGGCTCTGCCACTGGCGAGGAAATATATTCCCTCGCAATGCTTGCCTTGCACTATAATTTGCCCATGGACAAGATCAGATTGGTCGGCGTGGACATAAACACCCGTAGCATTGAGAGGGCAAAAACTGGCATTTTCGGCCAGTTCTCGTTCAGGCATGCGGACCCAGATGCGAGGGCAATAATAGCCCGGTTCACCAGGCAGGGCGAAAACGGGGAGATCCGGGTCTCCGACGAGCTCACAGGCCTGGCAAGATTCGTGCACGGCAATCTTCTCAAGGACATCTCTCACCTCGGGTGCTTTGATATAGTCCTTCTGAGAAACACCCTCATATACATCCAGCCCGGACTGAGACCGCGCATCCTGCAAAACATCCGGGATTCAATGCACGATGGCGGATACCTGATCCTGGGTCAGATAGAGATAGTCGGGGGGACATTCGGTCTCTTTCAGCAGGAAAGGCTTGAGGGTCTCACTGTGTTCGCGAAAAAAGGCGCCAACGGGAAAAGCGACCAGGAGAAATAGAATATGCTACCTGATAAACTTTTTGTATTCCCTGCTAGGGGCGGAGTTTCCTGGAGGGTTTTGAAAAAGGAGCAGAGAGAATGAGGGAAAGGATACCCCACATAGTTCATATTCTTTTGGTGTCCCTCGCGGTTGCCGCGGGAGGGGCCCTGCTCTTCCTGGTCCTGGGGCTTATATTTCTGAGAACCGCTGGCCCCTGGTTCCTGGCCCTGGGAACGGTCCTGGTTTTCGTCATAAGCCTGGCGTGTTCATCTCTGGTAGGATGGATGAGCGGGTCCCCCATAAGGAGGCTAATAGGCGAGACAACAGGGGCCATGTGGTCGCTCGCGGAGGGAAACCTCTCCTTCAGGATGCAAGAGAAGGGATTCGGCGAGGAGAGGGCCTTCAGGAGGCATTTCAACAGAGCGACCGAGCGCCTTGAGATTTTCATAAAGAATGTCGGGGAAGTGACCGGGGCTGTCCACGAGTCCGTGACCCAGGCCGCGGCCGCGGCCGAGGAAACCGGCAGAAGCATACAGGAACAGCAGGACAGAATAGAGGCGTCATCCGCGGCCCTGGGCCAGGTCTCAGCGAGCGTCAACGAGGTCTCGGCCGCTGTCCAGTCCGCGACCGAGCTCTCCTCGGAAGCCAGGAGCATGGCATCCGAGGGTGGAATGAGCGTTGAGAACATAACAGACAAGGCAACCCTGGCGAAGGAATCAATGGACAGGCTGGTGGAGGAAGTCTCACGGCTGGAAAAGGTGGCCGAGGAGATAACCAGCGCCCTGGTGCTGATAAACGACATTTCCGAGGAAACAAACCTCCTGTCCCTTAACGCGGCCATAGAGGCGTCAAGGGCTGGCGAGGCCGGGAAGGGCTTCGCTGTGGTCGCGGACGAGATAAGGAACCTGGCGGAGCGTTCCTTGAAAGCTTCCAAGGAGGTCAGGGAGGTGGTGGAGGGGGTGATGACATCACTCAAGGATGTGGTTTCTGGCATACAGGAAGGTTCATCCCTCGTCCAGGACCTGACCGGCGACATACAGGGCCTGCGGATGACCTTTCACCTCATATCCAGCTCTGTTGAGCAGGTCGCGGACAAGATGCTCGCGGTGTCCACGGCGTCCGAGGAGCAATCCCAGGTCATAACCGAGCTCACGCACCAGGTAAGCGAGGTTTCCAGGTCAGGATCAGAGGTTGCCTCAGCCGCGCAGGAGCTCGCGCGGATAAACGACGAGATAAAGACCAGCATGGAGGAGCTCCGCCGGATGATCGGGGAATTTCTGGTTTAGGAACCGATAGGTCGTGAGCAGAAGAAGGGTTCGCTGGCTGATCATCTCCCTGGCAATCATGGGGGTTGTGGTAATGCTGAGCATATGCTTTCTCTGTTGCAAGCACTCAAACTTCAACTTCCGGTTCGGGCTTCCCGGAAAGGATAAGGATGGGGAACTGGTCAGCGATTCAATTCGCTTGCGCGCACCCGACAAACAGCTTTAGACTTTCCCCGGTGAACAGATCCAAAGGAGGCGAGTGAGATGATATATCTTGTTTTGGCTCTCCTGTCCCAGAGCTCCGGCGACACCTTGCGCTGGTATAACACGAACAGCGTTGGGGAAAACCATACGGGGCTTACCCTTGGCGGTTATCTTCACTGGGCCATCGTCCTGCCCTTAGATTCAAACTATGACGGGAGAACCGTCCACTCCGGCAGGGTTCACATCTGGGAGGCTATGGATTCATCCGGCGTCATGAGGCTGTGCCTGGGGGATCATGACTATCCCGTTTCCATCCTTGATTCGGGTTCTTTCTTCGCCACGGGCTATGGCTTCTACGAGGTTTCCTTCGGGGATAGCATAGTCCTCCACACCGGGGATACCATCTGGATCTGGTGCACCCAGTGGCACGCCCGGGGCCAGGAACCCGCGACCGCTGACGGCGGGCCGTGTAACTTCTCTTACGGCGTCCTGGCTTCAATTGATGGAGTGAATTGGGGAAGTCTTTGCAATTATGTCTTCAACTGCAACTGGGTCATGGAGCTCATCCTTACGCCTGTGACTGTATCCGAGAAGGGAGCCCCCCTTGAATTCTTCATGAGTCTAGCCTCAAGCAACCCGGTAAAGGGGAGCATCAAGCTTCAATACGGTATTCCCTTTGAGGACGAAGGTCTTGTCTCTCTGAAGATCTATGATGTCTCAGGCCGAGCCGTTCAAACAATCTTTTCCGAGGAGAAGCCCGCGGGCTATTACGACCTTTCTGTCCCGGTAAGCTCCCTCTCTGCCGGAACTTACTTACTGAGGCTTGAAACCAGAAACAAGGCCAGAACCAAAAAGATAATCAAAGGAGGCGAGTGAGATGATCTGGCTTGCTTTGCTTCTCCTGTCTCAGAGCTCAGGCGACACCCTGCGGTGGTATGACACGACTGCCACGGGATATGAACAATGGGGCTTAGTTAATGGAGGTTATTTTCACTGGGCCATCGTTCTCCCCATAGATTCCTCTTATGACGGGAGAACCGTCCACTCCGGCAGGGTTCACATCTGGGAGGCCATGGACTCATCAGGCCTCATGAGACTGTGCAAGGGGGACCATAACCATCCCGTTTCCATCCTTGATTCGGGTTCTTTCTTCGCCACGGGCTATGGCTTCTACGAGGTTTTCTTCGGGGATAGCATAGTTCTCCACACCGG
>CBFGJU010000009.1:0-5456 GCA_965649155.1 Caldifarciminota bacterium
CCGTTATTTCGCCGGGAATCAGTCTAGCCAATTTTGGGATTGGTGGGAGTATATGCAAAGGGCCAGAAAATTGCATCCCAAAAGACCTGTCGGGGTTCCTGCGCTCGCGAATCTTTCAGAGTATGATCGGGCCCTTGCGGGCGCGGCAATCGCGGCCCGGTGCGTCTTGTTCACATTCCAGGAAAGGGGATTCCGAGAATCATCGGCCAAGCTGGCCAGTATTGGCCTGAAAGAGGTCATCGTTCACGAGCATAACCCTGGTTGGATAAAGGAGTTGAAATGCAAATAGTCCAATCCGGCAAAGCGATTTCCGCTACGGTAATGGTTTATAATTTCTCAACATCCACATGAATCCACAGGACAACCGCGAAAAACACGCGGAACGCAAAACCACCCTTGAGGTCTCGCTCATAGGGTCCGAGTTTGACAGGTATCGCGTTGAAAACGCGGATCGCTACAAGCCCGGAGAGTTCCTCTGGATAAGGGAAATAGGCGGGGAGAGCGAGATCCTGGTCAAGGTTCGGGGCACCTCTTCCAGGCCTGCGGAGAAATCCCTCGCCTCCATTCGCTATGCCTCGCCGGAGAGGGTGAAGGCCCTGATGCTGAGCCTGGTGAAGGGCTACCTCTTCGCGTCCGGCCACCAGGACATAAGGGTTGCCGGAGGCATCCTTGATCCCGAAAAAGGCCACCTCATCGTGAAGTTCGTTGCGGACGAGAAGCAGGACCTCAGGCACCTCGGGCCCAAGCTTGCCAAGATACTCCATGTCAAGGTGGAGTTCGCGCAGATGGGCGCGAGGGACAAGGCCAGGATGATCGGGGGCCTGGGCCGTTGCGGCCTGGAGATGTGTTGCAAGCGATTTTTGGTTGAACTGCCCTCAGTGACCCTGACGATGGCCCGGAAGCAGTATCTTTTCGCCGCGCCGGAGAAGCTCTCCGGAACCTGCGGCAGGCTGATATGCTGTCTGAGGTATGAGATGGAGTTCTACGATGAAATGGCCGAGCGATTGCCGGAGCTGGGCGCGACCGTCAAGATAGGAGACAAGGAGGGCGAGGTTGTGGAAGTCAATCCAATCAGGGGCTTCTACAAGGTTCGTTTTCCGGGGGGCGGCGAGGAAAAGGTTGAGATAGAGAGTGCCAATCTTCCGTCAACCCAGGATTAGGTTTCCTACCGGATTATTGCCTTTCCAACCGTTCTCCTGCCGTCCACGGCGAGCTCCACCATGTATATGCCTGCCGCGAGGCCCTCAAGGCTCACCCTGTGTTCGCCGGCCTCTGTCCACCCGTTCACCGGCGTGGCGATCAGCCTGCCCGCTGGGTCATAGACAGATAGCCTCACCCTTGAATCCGCGGGCAGGACGAACGAAACCCCCCCGCGGCTTATCGCGAGCGAGGGACCCTGGCCAGCGGACTCGTCCGTTCCCAGCACCTCGCAGATGGTTGTCTGCGGGACGCTCTGCACGCTCACGGCCGGCGTTATGGCGCTGACGGTTGGCGAGATGCTGGTTATGCCCGGAGCGCAGGATGTCACGGACGGGCTTATCGCGGTTATGGTCGGAGACCACTCTGTGGCGAGGCAGTTTGTCCCGTCCTGTTTGAATTCCCCAAGGGCCAGGTCATTGGCGTAACTGCCAAGGAACACTATGTCTCCATCTGCGGCAAGGGCGACGGATGAACCCATGTCGTATGTGCCATCCCTGTCAAATTGCCTTGCCCACAGGAAATTCCCCTGCTTGTCGTATTTCAGGAGGACTATCTCCGTGGGCCCGGTGTTGTATTCCTCGGTTTCGCCGGATATCACATAGCCAGTGTCCGGCGTCTGGACGAGGCCGAAGCCCAGGTCGTTGTTCGGCACCCCAGCGGCCCTCGCCCACTCAAGGGCTCCGGCGGAGCTGAGCTTGACCATGAGTATGTCATCGGTCCCCGCGCCGTATGACCAGGATGTCATTGTCATCGCGAATCCCCCGTCGTTTGCCTGGATTATGGTCGCGGCCGTGAGGAAAGAGTAGTAGTATCCGCCCGCCACAACCCTCGCCCAATCCAGGTTGTCGTTGGAGAGGAACTTCACCAGGAGGAACCCGCTCCCGTAGCTCCCTGACCTCCCCCCGAGGATGTAGCCCCCGTCAGAGCAAGGAGCCATCCAGAACGCCTCGTCAACGGATGTCCCGCCAACCGCCCTTGCCCACTGATATGTCCCGTTTCCGGCGAACTTCACGAGAATGAAATCGGATGGCCCTGAGCCGTAGCTCTGGGTTTCGCCCGCGAGCAGGAGGCCGCCATCCTGCGTCTGGATGACCGTGTGGGCCTGGTCATAATTTGCTCCGCCGATTACCCTCGCCCATTCCAGCGCGCCAGAGCTGTTGGTTTTGACCAGAATGAGGTCATAGCTCCCCGCGCCGTAGCTGTATGTCAGGCCGGCAACAGCATAGCCGCCGTCGGATGTCTGGATGACGGATGTCCCGTAGTCCTGGGCTGTGCCGCCTATCGTCCTTGACCACTGGATGTGGCCATCGCTGTCCGTCTTTATCAGAAGGATGTCCACCGAGCCAGCGCCGTAGCTCCCGGTGTATCCGGTCAGGATGTAGCCGCCGTCCGCGGTCTTTGCCATGTTGGTTCCGGGGTCAACCATGCCGCCGCCGGCTGTCCTGAAATAATCAGCCCCGAGGGCCGAGACCGCAAGGCTGATCAAAAAAAGCTCTCTCATTCGCACCTCCGAGTTGAAAAGCATAAACCCTCATGCCTTTTGGGATCAAGGATCACGCTGACCGAGTTCTCACATAACCCTGCCAGAAACAAGTTTTGATTTAGGGTTGCCTGCAAGTTCTTGGAGCACGATTTTCGGGTCCTGGCCAGGCTTTCTATCCTGGAAATAAATAGGGGAACCGGCTAAAAGGCCAGACACTGGGGCCTGCCCCCTACTTGCGGAGAGCTTCGGTTCCGCCTGGGAGAGTTTTTTAGCCCTGTCTCCTGTCGGCTCCCCCCATTTCCAGGGATATTGACCTCCCCCTGTCCGTGAGCCTGGAAAGCGCGGGCCTCCAGGCCTGGGGAACCGCGCGGATGTTCACCGTGTCCGTGTTGGCGGTTGCCATGAGGCTGAGCCTGTTTCGGTATCTGAAATCAATCACCGAGAGCCAGAGTCCCGCCCTCTGCGCGTCGTGAAGGGGAAGGTCGTCAAGAACCAGTAGCCACGCGGCGAGCCAGGGAAGGTCCCTCACGCGGCAGAACGGCGATATGTCCGGCGCATACACGAACGCGGCCGGGTATCCCCTGGCTCCGTGGAGGTTCCCTGCCAGCTCCCTTTTCACCAGCGCGGCGCAGGCCCATGTCTTTCCGACTCCGGGCTTTCCCGCGAGGAAGAGGATTTTCGGCGGCCTCCACTCTCGGATCGCCTCATCAAGCCCTTCCTCGCTGGCACGAATTGCCATTTCCACCGGGAATCCGCCCTCGGTCATCAGCCTCCTGGCCTCCGCTATCGCTAGCGCGGCTCGCTTTTCCGGCGTCAACCGAGCGCTCGTGTATTCGCAGAAAGGCTCGTATTCCGCTATCTCTCCTGGCCTCGCCCACCGCAGGTTCGCTATGTCGCGCGCCCTTGCGGGACACCCTGCCGCGGCCGCGGGGTCCCCGCGGCATGTGCACTCGGCCCCCTGCCATCCTGCTATCCCTTCCGTTATATCTCCTATCCTCTGCATTGCCTATAACCTCCTAACGCAGTTCTGGGTTGGCCTCTCGTCGTAGCGCACCCTCCTCAGGAGCTCCGGATATTTCCTCGTGAACGCGTGCCACGCCCAGGATGTTGAGGCCGCATATGCCTGCATGTCCGTCGGCGTCTCAAACCATGCGGAGATGGCCTTCCTGATGGTTCCCGCCGGATCGGGGCACGCGTTCCTTTCCAGCTCCTTGATCGCTGATTTCAGAAATTTTCCCAGGCCTCCGCCGCCGGTGAAAGGAACCCCCGGGTTCTTGTCCTTCCAGGCCCTCGCAAACTCCGAAACCAGCTCCCCCGCGGAAACAGCTCCGGCTGTTTCCGTTTTTTCTTCCTGAGAGTTTTCCGGCAGTTGTTTTTGTTTCAGAGAAGATCCTTTGTTTTTATTTTTTCCGGAGGGCGCGCCTTTTTCGCGGTCGGGCGAAAGTTCGCTCGCATATCTGCTCTTCCAGGCCCCGACGATGTCCTCTGGAAGCCCCGTCATTCCATCAAGAGCGCGCCGAAACTGCCCCGGCGTTTTCAGGCATGCCCCGCTCAGATCCGGGATGAGAAAAAGCCCTTTTATGTTCCGGGATGGGACTATAAAACCGGTTTTCGCGAGCCGGTTCAGGACCCTCTTCCACCTTTTCGGTGCCACTCCCAGCTTGACCCTGACCAGATCCGCGTTGAGAACTATCCCGGCCGCGCTGGTTTGCGGGTCATTCCAGAGGGCGAAATATATCCCCATGTCCTCTGGCTCAAGTCCCTTCTCAGCCATTTCCGCGGCCCTGCCGGTGGGCACGGGCCTTTTCTGATGGTGTTTCATCCATAAATAAAAGTGCGCGCCGGCTTTGCCTCCGCGCGTGCCCTTGCTTTAATATTTGCGCTAATGCTCTGGCAGGCTCGTTGGGTCATCACCTCTGATCCGGACCTTGGCACGATTGAGGATGGCGCTCTCTTGACCGAGGGTGACAGGATAATCGCGGTCGGAAAGGCCTCCGCTCTGGAGCGCGAGTATGATGGCGAGGTCATGGAGTTCCCCTGCGGGATAATCATGCCCGGGCTCATCAACGCGCACTGCCACGCCGCGATGGTCGGGTTTCGCGGCCTCGCGGATGACCTTCCGCTCGCGGAGTGGCTCGGAAATTACATCTGGCCGGCAGAGCGCGCGACGGTGTCCGAGGAATTCATCCGGTACGCGGCTCGGATAGCCATCGCGGAAATGCTCGCCTCGGGGACAACCCTCTTCAAGGACATGTATTTCTTTCAGGATGTGCTCGCAGAAGAGGTCAAGAGGGCTGGCATGAGGGCTATACTGACCGAGGGCGTCCTGGATTACCCGACCCCCTCCGCGAGCTCGCCGCGGGAGGGCATTGAGAGAACCAGAGCGTTCATTGATCGCTGGAAGCGCGACAGCCATGTGTTCCCCGGAGTGGGCCTCCACGCGCCGTACTCGTGTTCCCCCGATCTCCTGAAGGAGGGCGCGGCCCTTGCCAGAGACCAGGGAGTTAGTCTTCACATCCACCTCTCAGAGACAAAGGCCGAGGTTGAGGGCATGATGAAGGACCACGGCACCACCCCCGTGAAGTTCCTTGATGATCTTGGCGTTCTCGGCCCCTGGTTCGTTGGCGCGCACGGGGTCTGGGTTAGTCCGGAGGAGATGGATCTCCTCGCGGCGCGCGGGGCCGGCGTTGTCCACTGCCCGCAGTCCAACTGCAAGCTCGCCTCGGGGATTGCCCCCTTGCCCGAATACCTGGCCAGGGGAGTGAGGCTCGGC
>CBFGJU010000010.1:0-5446 GCA_965649155.1 Caldifarciminota bacterium
TTAGCGAGAGAAGCTGATAAACCATATATGGGAGGTGTTTTATGATTTACATCATGTCTTTGTTGATAGCGGCCGGGATAGGCTCCGCGAAGGCCACCGGCCAGGGATCTGAACCAGGCCTGGGCGAGGCGGAAACCCAGGCCACCCCACCGGTCATAGTCAACTTCCAGGGCCACCTGAGGCAGGGAACCACCATCATCAACGGCACATATGCCATGACCTTCAGGCTGTATGACGCGGCCTCTGGCGGAACGCTCCTCCAGACCATGAACTTCGGCGCGGTGCAGGTGTATAGCGGCGTGTTCAATGTGGAATTACCCATAGACCAGAACAACATCCTGAACAACACCAACCTATGGGTTGAGGTGGAGATACCCGCTCTCGGCGGTATCTACACCCCCCGCGTCAAGATAAACTCCGCGGCTTTCGCCTACAACGCGTTCATGTCAGACACGACTCAGCGCATAAGGGACTTTGCGGTCACCCCGCAGGACCTCGTCCTCGGCCCTCCCCCAAGCCAGCTCAACGACTTTGACCTGGACAACAACGGAAAGATAGACTTCGCCCTCTTGGATGTGCCGGCCTCGGGGACGGATCCGGGGTATATATGGAACCAGGATACGGTGATGCAAAACCCTGGAAGGTTCTGGATCCAGAGGCAGAGCACGGTTGGCAACCCTGCTGATACATCATCCGGCGGCATCTTTGCCCAGCTGAGGCCCGAGAACGCTGGTTCACCCTACGCGGCTTTCCTCGGTCAGAGAGGAATCTCCAACGGCTCCCCTGCAGGCCTTGCCGCACTTGCTGGTGGCTGGTATGGTGGCTACTTCCTGTCCAGGACCCAAAACAACAATGTGGGCGTATATGCCTGGTGCGACGCGCCCAACGGCGAGGGCGTCTACGCGGTTGGCAATACCTCAACTTCCATTGGTGTTTTTGGAGTAGGAAATGTGGCCAACGGTGGCCCAGGTGTACTTGGTGGCGGTAATGCATCGGCCCCATACACTTACTACACAGGTTCTGGTGTTTCCGGTTCAAGCAATGATGTTGGCGTTTTCGGTTATGGAAACGCCACCTCGGAATCCTGGGGAGTTTATGGGCGTTCCGATGCTCCAGCTGGAGCCAGTGGCGGCACAGGCGTTGTGGGATACGCGAGTCTCAACAACAACGCGGCCAGGGGCGTATGGGGTTATGGTAATGTTGCATCGTTGACCTACCTTACTGGTCGTGAAGTTGGTGTTCAGGGTAACGCTGATCACTATGGAATTCTGGGTATCGGGCATGATCGGACAACAGGCCTCGCTGTAGGCGTGTATGGTATAGGTGCCAACTCGGCTATCACGAACAGAATAGTAATGGGTGCGGCAGGGGTCAGCGGTGTTGGAGGGCCTTCCTCGGTTGCGTCCCCGACCCACACGGGGGTCTATGGCCGTCCGGATGTACCCCTAAACTCTGCTACAGAGGTTGAGGGCGCCCTCGGGACATACTATTGGTATTCCATAAACACCGTGCCCGCGTGGATAGGCGTTATCGGATATGAGAACGATGCTGGCACGAACGGGAGCTGGGATGAATCCTGGGCAGGCCTGTTTGACGGGGATGTCTTCGTGACCAACGATGTCTATGTGGGGAACTGGGTCATCGTCTATGACCTCCGTTACCACTTCAAGCGCGATGGAAAGGGTGGTGATGTTCTTGCGGCTTCTCCCAAGACCGTCTACAACGATGTAATGCTCTCCGGAACCGTGAACCTCTCCGGCGGTCAAGCCATGGTGAAGCTTGACCCTGACTTCCTGGCTATAATTGATCCTGCAAGCATGAGAGTAACCGCGACTGCCATAGGCGCTCCTGTAACCGTCTATGTTGCCCAGATAACCGGCGAAGGTTTTGTCCTGAAGTCCGTGGATGGTTCAAACTGCAGGGTTGACTGGATGGTCATGGCATATCAGGCCGGTGTGGAGGCCAAGATAAACCAGAGCAAGGCTGGTGAGCTTGCAGTTGTCTCCATGGTGAAGCCTGCTCAAGTCGTCCAAGCTGCATCTGTTGATCTGAATAGGAAAGCTGATAAGCTCAGAACCATCAAAACCACCCACGAGCGCGTCCCAGCCGAAGCCCAGGAGCTCAAAGAGGTGAAGTGAGATGACCGGCCTCCTTCTGATAAGCGCCCTGAGTTTTGGCCTGTCCTCCGGCAAGGCGGTTGGCCTCAGCCAACCCGGCTACGAACCCTTCAAGCCCCTTGCACTGGACACCATTAACTTCTGGGTGATAATAGGAAGTGGCGGCTCATCGGACTCCATCGGCGGGCTTCAGCCCTCCCCGAACCCTGATGCCTATTACCTCGGTGTTACCATAGGCGAGCCCTGCGACCAGATAAGCTTTGCTGGTGGCGGGGCATATGAGGGATACTTCGGTTTCTGGTGGCCCGATCTTTGGCCCCAGTATGAGGGGATAGACGAGGAACCCGGCGCCGGAACACAGCGATTCTTCAACTTCCTGGCGCCGCCGTCCCCCAATCCCTCAAAGGGCAGGGTCGTCATCCAGTTCGGGGTTTCCGATGAGCGTGAGGTGTCCCTGGCTATATATGACCTCTCCGGACGACTGGTCAAGAACCTAGCCAGGGGCAAACCTGGCCCAGGCAACTATACGGTTATCTGGACAGGCGAATCCGAGACAGGAACCCGTGTCGCGCAGGGACTATATATCCTTAGATACGAGGCAGGAGACTTCAACAAGGCAGAGAAACTGCTCATGGTGAAATAGATCCCCGTCTGAGGTCTTTTTAGCCCCGGTGTCCTAGGCGCCGGGGCATTTGTTTTTACTAGGAAAATCAAGGAACAGGTGACCTTGGGCCAACCTACCGGGCCTTGGCTTATAATTTAAGGGTGCTCCTCGTTCTCGTCGCCATAGACACCCTCAGGTTGGCCTGGCCGGACACGGCCGTGGTCCTGAGGCCCCATTTCCGAGGTTCCCTGAGCCTTGAACCCGATTTTCCCTATTCCCTATCCGGCGACACCCTCCGGGTCTCCCTCCGGGAATCCGATACCGTTTCGGTGACATACGAACCAATTCCCTATGAATGGGCACGGCCCCGCGTTCTCTTCCCTCTGTTGGAGCCTGGAACCGCCGAGAGCCTGCGGGTCATTGAGCCTGTCGTTGGCGAGGAGGCCCTGGTATTCCGAGGTGAGAAAACCATAGGACTGAGCTTTACTGGGGCAGGCCCCTGGCTTGATGATGTCACGAGGCTTTCGGTATACGGCCAGGCAGGCGGGGTCTCCGTGGAGGGCTACATGGAGGAATCGGGGTTTTCCGGTTCATCGTTCACGGGCGAGCTTGAGGAAATAGACAAAGCATACCTCACAGCGTCCAGGGAAAGATACGCCGTCAGCCTTGGAAACCTCCGGGAGGAGATTTTAATGGGGGGCACCTATGGCACCATGAAGTTCCTGGGCCTCTCGGGCAGGGCGGGCGCGGGCGAGCTGAGAACAGGATACCAGAGGGGCACTTTCGCGACAAAGGTGTTTTCCGGCTCCGAGGCATACCAGGGGCCATACCAGCTGACCGAGCCTGGACAGGTCATGACCCCCAATTCCGAGAGGATATACCTGAACGGCCAGCTCCTGCGGCCCGGCGCGGACGCTGACTACATCCTGGACGCGCTAACCGGAACCCTTATCTTCACAGCGAGGAGACCCGTGAGGGCGGAGGACCGCATCCTTTGCGAGTTCCAGGTATCCGAATCCGGCAAGCAGGCATACTTCGCGGCTTCATCCCTGACAGAGGGGCCCTGGAGGGCAGAGGCCATGCACATCTGGGAGGAGCTTCCCCCAACAAAGGGCCTGGATTCTATAGGCGACACATCCTGGGCCTGGGTATCCGGAGCCAGGTTCGTCGGCGCGGGAAATGGCACCTACCAGAGGTCCGATTCGGTTTTCGTCTATGCCGGGCCCGGCAAGGGCGATTGGGATGTATCCTTCAGCTACATGGGCGAGCGCGGGGGCGATTACACCTATGACAACCTCCTCGGAGGCTACAGGTTCGTCGGCTCCGGCGCAGGGGACTATTCCCCTTTGGTCAGGCTTTCGCCGCCTGCGAGAAAGACATATGGGGGCCTGGAATTCCGCCATCAGAAAGAATCTTATGCCTTCCTGGTGTTCGTGAGGGCATCCGACTATGACAGGAACACATTCTCTCCCCTTGATGACCAGGACAACCGGGGCATTGGTCTGGGTTCCGAGGCCTCGTTTTTCGGTTCGCTCTTGTCCGGCGGACTATCAGGCGAGTGGCGCGATTCCTCTTTCTCCTACCCGTTCACCGGATTCTCCGGCGATGAGGACAGGATATGGGGCGTGTCCGACGCGGAGGGCGTTGAGAAGCGAGGCACATGGGCATGGCTGGAGATAAAACCCCTGGACTGGGTTTCCCTTAGACCAGAAGCTGGCTTGATCAAAATGGCCGGGATAACCTCGTTCCGCCGGGGAGCCAAGCTCCTCGCTGGGCCATTGGCCCTCTCTCACAACCTCGCGACCATGAGCACTGGCTCCTGGATGGCCATATCCGAGTCCAGGCTCGCCGGCTCAGCAGGCCTCTGGTCCGCGGGCCTCGGCCTCGCGAGGGAAAAGGGCGATACCATGAATGTCTGGCGCGCGGATGGCTCGCTTGGTTCCCGAACCATGGGCGTCAACTGGGGCCTCGGTGGCCTTTGGCGGGTTGATTACAGGAAGACCGAAAGGGCGCTTTCGGTTGATCTCGCTGGCCCGGGTCGCTTTGTCTCCTGGGATGCCAGTTATATTCTGAGGAACTGGTCAGGAGATACCATGGGAACCGAACATCACCTCTCAGCGGGCGCCAATTTCTCAGGCGAAAGCTGGGGCGGATGGGGAAGGGCGAGGCTCCTTCAATCCTCCCGGCAATTGACAGAGGAGAGGTTCATCTATGTTGGCCCTGGCCAGGGCAACTGGGCTTATGACCCTGGAACCGGCTCTTTCTATCCTTATCCCGGCGGGGATTACCTTCGCCAGATAGTCTATCTTGAATCAGTAGAGCCATCAACCGAGCGGGGCGTGGATTTCGGCGCGTGGTGTTCCGGCGCCGGAGCCAGCGCGTCTTTTTCCGCCTCGGGAACCGAGAAGCTTTCCGGAGGACAGATATACTACTCGGATTATTCGGGCAATCTCTTTCTCTCAAGAGCCGGGAAGGGGATTCGGCCCTTTGCCGAGGCATATGGTTCAAGGCTCTCTGACGCTCAGGGGTATTTGCCTCGCGTAATGGGTTCTGCCGGAGGCAAGCTGGGTCTCCGGTTCCGGGTT
Source organism: Caldifarciminota bacterium (assembly GCA_965649155.1). Taxonomy (GTDB): domain Bacteria; phylum Hydrothermota; class Hydrothermia; order JBDRYB01; family JBDRYB01; genus JBDRYB01. The sequence goes on from CBFGJU010000010.1 coordinate 5,307, forward strand.
CACGAGCCTGGATTTGAGATCGCATATGAGTCCGGACTCATAGGCGATGGCCTTGAGAGGGAGGTTCTCAGAGGTATGGCCTATTACAGGAGAACCGTCCTGACGGGCCTTGACCTCAGAGCGAGCTTCGGACGAATGAG
>CBFGJU010000011.1:0-11138 GCA_965649155.1 Caldifarciminota bacterium
TGCAAGTCCCCGCCATGGGATCAAGGACGAGATCACCTGGTTTTGTGGAAGTGAGAATAACTCGCTCAAGGAGTTTTTCGGGTTTTTGTGTGGAATGAACCTTTTGGCCCTCTTGATCTCTTAGTCGTTCCGCGCCAGCACACAGGGGCAATTCCCAGACATTGGCTCCTATTTTGCCATATCCAAACTTGTATGCCCACTCGTGATTGAAGGTGTGTCCCTTGGCCTCTTTGTCTTTAACAGCCCAAATGAGGGTTTCAGTTCCGTTGGTGAATCTCACTCGCAGGAAGTTGGGAACCGGATTGGTTTTAAGCCAGATAACATCGTTCAGTATCCAGAAGCCGAGATCCTGCATTATCTTGCCTATCCTGAAGATGTTGTGGTATGTGCCGATAACCCAGACGGTTGCCGATGGCTTCATTACCCTTTTGATCTCAGATAACCAGCGCTCAGTGAAGGCGTCATATTCGGCAAAGCTTCCGAATCTGTCCCACTGGTCATCAACGCCGTTGACCACAGTGCCAGACCAACGAACCAGTCTCTTGGTAGGAAGTTGCAAATTGTATGGCGGATCAACGAAAACCATATCCGCGATCTCAGCGGGGAGTTTTGGCAAGACCGAGAAACAATCTCCGAGGACTATCTTGTCAGCAAGTTCTCCGGGTTCCTTGATCTCTTGTTCGGAGATAACAAGCTGATCCTTCCTTGAAATTTCAGGCTTACTCAATACTCTCTCCTCTCCATGTTGATGGAAATTATAAACTCCTACCAATGGGCGATTCAAATTCTATTTCCGCCTCCCCACCGGATCAAACCCCTTTTCCCTCGCTATGCGCGTGAGCCAATCCTCAAGCAATTTCTCGTTCTTTTGCCGAGCGGCACGCTCCGCGCTCGCTCCCGCGCCCGTGTAGAACCTGTTGAAGAAGAAGTTATAGACCATGAGGGCGTCCATGTAATAAGACCGATCAAAGGTGTAGCCCCTGTAAATTGAATACCCGATGAAGCCGATGATCCCTGCGTTCAGCGCGAGCGCCCATATGCCCCTTATGGGCTCATCAACATAGATGTGGCCCAGGCCAGGCAAACACGATAGCCTCGCGGCTGAGACCGGCGAATAAAGAGTTGGGGCGGTTTTTCTCGCGAAATCTATAACATCCAGAAGGCCGGAGTCTTTCCCGGCCTCGTTTTCCGCTGATTCAAAGTCCATGAGCATAACGCACGCGAGAACCGCGAGAGAATCCGCTTGCCGGGAATCCTCAAGCCCCTCAAGGATACCCAGGGCCTCGGTTATCCGCCACTGGGCAAGGTATATCCTTGCTCTCAGGACGAGGGCCCCGGCGTCCCCCTTGCCTCGCAGAACCCTCAGAGCACCAGCCGTGTCCCCCTGGCTGAGGAGGCATCTCGCCCCAGCCAGGGTGTCCCCCTCCCTGAGGTATTCGGTCGCGCCTGCCCCGAAATCCCCGATTGACTCAAGCCTTTCCGGAAAACTCTGGCCAACAACCAACAACCAAAGACCGTGAGCCAAAATCACCTGAAGAACTCCCTCGTGTATGGGTCTTTGAAGAACTCTCCCTTGATATACAGCAGATATTGCTCCCTCCTCTCGTGCCTCCGGGCCCTCGCACCCACATAGGCGCCATATGCCTGGCCGAGCCAGAAGAACGCGGCAAATCCGCCAGTTATCCAGCCGGGAACGGGCCTTCCCGCGTCAAAGTAATAGTAGCTCGCGGCCGCGAGGCCCACCGGGAAAACCAGGGACATCAGCGCGTCCCCGTAGTGTCCGTAATATACCTGTCCTGATCCCGGTATCGCTGTTGAGAGACACCCTGCCAGCAGTGGCGTTGGGCCTCCGGGAAAACCCTTTAGGATATGCGCAAGGGAATCCTCGCCTGCATTGCCGAGGATCTTCCCGGCGGACGACGGGTCGTTCTCCGCGAGCTTCAACCAGGCTTTCATGAGCGCGGCCTCCCGTGGCAGGCTGGCCTCCACTGCGGGCAGGAGGGTGTCCAGTCCCGGGTCGCCAGTGATCAGGTAAATCCTGGCAATTTCCAGCAGGGCGTATTCCTCTTTAGGGCAGTCGCTCCCCACATATTCAGCGAAAACATTCACCGCCACCCTGTATTCCCCAGCCCTCGCGTAATCAATCCCCGACCTGAACAGGGCGTAAGCCGAAAGGCTGTTGCCTGGCCAGTATGTCCAGAACCTGTAGAACTCGGTCGCGGCCTGGCGCGCGTTCCCTTCCCTTTCAAGGGCCTCAGCGAAATCAAGCACGGGGCCTGGTTCCAACTGCGCCAGCAGTAATATCACCATGGGTATAGAACCTCCTTCGGATACTCAGGCCTGCTGAATATGTAGTAGTCTCTTTGGTTCTCCCGGAGCTTGCCCCCGTGAAGCTCGTATTCCTCGCCCAGATATAGCCAGGATGTCGGGTTGCACCGCATGAGCCTGTCCCCAGCCATCAGGACCCCGATGACCCCGTAATTTTTCACGGCGGCCTCGCCGTAGCGGGAACACGAGGGATTGAAGTTGCATACATCAGGCTGTAGCTCGGAAAGGGTCAGCTGGTATGTCTTTATCACGAGCCACGCCGAGAGCTTCGCCGGGTTGGAGAAGAGCGAGGGAGAGAGGGAAAGAAGTATAACCAGCACCCTTATATGATAAATCCTCCCTGCAACAACCTTCAAACAGGATGTGGCGATTCTGTTTTCGCTGTAATCCTAATCTGGTAGTGGTTTTCAGGCTTTCCCCCCGATCCCCGAAACCCTTGCCTGGGGCCAGTTTCCGGGCGCGTGAAACCGTTGCCTGGCCTTAAAAGGCGAGATCGCGTTGTGATTGATTCAGGCCAGGCCTGTGCCTTAGAATATGAGGCTGGCAATTGATCTTGAAAAACCTTGAGCTTATCAACTTCCGGTGCTTCAGAAAGGCCCGGTTCGGTTTTGATCCGGGCCTGAACCTGGTGACCGGACCAAACGGCTCCGGCAAGACCTCCTTGTTGGAGGCCGTTGCCTATATCTCCACACCAAGGAGCTTTTCCGGTGCGCTGGACAGGGACCTGGTCGCGTGGGGCGAGGCCGGGTTCTTTCTCAGGGGAGAGACGGAGAAGAACGGGGCCTCCCACGAGATAACGGTTTCCTTGAAAGGCGAGAAGAAGGTGATCAAGATAGACGGCAAGAACATCGTCTCATACGCTGACCTTTTCTCAACCTTTGTTGTGCTGGCTGTTGGGCCTGGCTCGGATGTGATGATCGGAGGGCCGCCGGAGGAGGGGAGGAGGTTCCTTGACTGGGCCCTCTCGCTCATGGAAAAGGAATATTACCAGCACCTGCTTTCCTTCAGGAAGGCACTCGCGCACAAGAACGCGCTCCTGAAGAAGCGCGAGACGGGTCTCGCACCCTGGAACAGGGAGCTTGAGCGCCACGGCAGTTTCCTGGTTTCCAGGAGAGATGGTTTCGTCAAGGAATTGAACGAGAGGATCCCCCCCATATCAAGGCGCGCGGTGTCTCTGAGATACACCCCGTCATCACTGATGGAGGTTGGCTCTCTTGACAGGCTGAGGGAACAGGAGATAGAGAGGGGTTTTTCGCTCGCTGGGCCGCAGAGGGACACCCTTGAAGTCCTCCTTGATGGCAGGAGGGCGAGGGGATTCGCTTCACAGGGCGAGCGCAGAATAGCTCACCTGGCGATAATTCTCTCCGCGAGGCACATCCTGGAGGAGAAGCTGGGAGAACCCCCTGTCCTGGTCATGGATGAACCCGGTTCCGTCCTTGACGACCAGCATCTCTCGGCTCTGCTCTCGGGCCTCTCTGGCCAGGTCATATACACGGATGTCCTCAGCAGGGCGGCATCCGGGAGGGTGATAGAGATTGGAAAAGCCTAAAAGGATGGGAGATGGCCTGAGGTCCATGCTTGAGAGGTGGGGCCTTGAGGGCGTTTGGCAAGCCTCTGAGGTCAAGGATGCCTTTCCCAAGGTTTTTTCCGCTTACCCGGGCACCGAGTTCATCGGCTTTGATAAGGGCACCCTGACGATCGGCGTTAAAAGTCCGGGCTTGAGGTCAGACCTTTCCTTCAAAAAGAAGGAGCTCATAAGCGTAATGAACGAGTTCATAGGAGAAGAAGTGGTTAAAGACATCAGGTTCACTGGCGCAAGGCGCAAGAAGGAGAAACAGAGATGACCACCCCAAAGAAAAAGCCGGACACCGGATACGATGCGTCTGACATAAAGATCCTCAAAGGACTTGAAGGGGTCCGGAGGCGCCCCGCCATGTATATAGGCGATGTGGGAAAGCGCGGACTCCACCACCTGGTCTACGAGATAGTTGATAACTCCGTTGATGAGGCCCTGGCTGGCTATTGCAAGACCGTTGAGGTCACCTTCAACGCGGACGGGTCTGTCACGGTCTCGGATGACGGCCGAGGAATCCCTGTTGACATCCACCCGGAGATGGGGGTTTCCGCGCTTGAGGTCGTGATGACCACCCTGCACGCGGGTGGCAAGTTTGACCACAAGTCATACGCCATATCCGGCGGACTCCACGGCGTTGGCGCGTCCGTTGTCAACGCGCTTTCAGAGTGGATGGTGGCAGAGGTCAAACGCGACGGCAAGCTCTGGCGTCAGCGCTACGAGCGCGGGGAGAAGGTAACCGAGGTTGAGGCGGTTGGCGATGCTGATGGCACAGGTACCACCATGAGGTTCAAGCCTGACCCTCAGATATTCAAGGAGACCGCTTTTGACTTTGACCTCGCTTCCGAGAGGCTCAGGGAAATAGCATTCCTGGTTGCTGGCCTTCGCATAAAGGTCCTTGACGAAGCCACCGGCAGGGAGGAGGTCTTTTTATACGATGGCGGCCTCAAGGAATTCCTCTCTTACCTTGATGAAGCCAGGGAACCCCTGTTTGCTCCGCCGTTCTACGCGCAGTTCAGGGATGAGGAGAAAGGCGTTGATGTGGAGTGCGCAATTGAATACACCAACGCCTACTCGGAGATAGTCCTGACATATGCCAACACCATTCAGACCCACGAGGGCGGAACGCATCTCACGGGTTTTCGCGCCGCTCTTACCAGGGTCATAAACGATTACGGCAAGGCAACCGGCCTCATGAAGAACGGCCAAGCCATAAGCGGCGAGGACACCAGGGAAGGCCTTACCGCTGTCCTGCATGTGAAACTCCCTGACCCGCAGTTTGAGGGCCAGACCAAGACAAAGATGGGCAACGGCTACATCAGGGGAATAGTTGAGGCCGGCCTATACGAAAATCTCTGGCGCTTCATGGAAGAAAACCCCCGGTCAGCCTCGGCCATAGTAGCGAAGTGCCTGCTCGCGGCCCGGGGCCGGGAAGCCGCGCGGAAGGCGCGTGAACTAACCAGGCGCAAGAGCTTTCTTGAATCCGACACCCTTCCGGGCAAGCTCACGGATTGCATATCAAAGGAGAAGGATTCGGCCGAGCTCTTCATCGTTGAGGGCGAATCCGCCGGCGGAAACGCGAAACAGGGCAGGGACAGACACACCCAGGCTGTCCTTCCCCTTCGGGGCAAGATACTGAATGTTGAGAAGAGCACCCTTGACCGCTCGTTGTCCAACGCGGAGATAAGAACCCTCGTGTCCGCTATAGGCGCGGGAATAGGCGATGAATGCGACCCCGCGGAGGCCCGCTACGGCAAGATAATAATAATGACGGATGCGGATGTTGACGGCGCGCACATCCGGACCCTCCTTCTGACATTCTTCTACAGATACATGCGCCCCCTGCTTGAGGCCGGCTACATCCACATAGCTCAACCGCCGCTGTTCCGCGTTCAGAAGGGAAAATCCTTCGCCTACGCTTATGACGAGGAGAGCCTCTGGGCCAGGGGCGTCCAGGTTGCCCACGGCATCAAGGCCTTCCGCAAGGACGGCTCCGAGCTACCGGACGAGGAATTGCTGGACAAGCTCCTCCTTTTCCACAGGTTCAGGCACTATTCCGGCGTCCTCGCGAGATACGATCAAGACATAGCCAGGCTCGTGGAACCCATTGTAGCTGGGATGGGAATGTGGAAGAAGACCTTCGGGGATACCGAGGAGATGTTCAGGTTCATAAACGAGGAGCTCAAACCCGCCAAGGGAATCAAAAGCTTCACCGTTGACAAAGAAAAGAACGAGATCACCCTTGAGCCTAAGCCAGGCCAAAAGCTGAGCGTTCCGGCCGAGGATCTGAGGCTCATCCTCAACCTCCACTCCGAGCTCTCCGAGGCCCAGACAAAGGACGGCCTCACGGGCATCAGGTTCGTTCTTGAGAAGGATGAGCTGGTTATACGCAAGCCGGATGACCTCATTTCCCTTCTTCGGAAGATCCTCTCTTTTGATCCCGCGTCGGTCGTGACCATTCAGCGCTACAAGGGCCTGGGCGAGATGAACGCTGACCAGCTCTGGGAAACCACCATGGATCCTGAGACGCGAACCCTGAAAAGGGTTTCGGTTGAGGACGCGGAGCAAGCCGAGCGCCTCTTTTCCATACTCATGGGAGACCAGGTTGAACCGAGGAGGGAGTTTATAGAGCGCAACGCGCTGAAGGCCATCAATATAGACATATAACACGGACAGTAGGTTGGGGGGTCTTTGCGCCCCTCCCCAGAGCCGTGGCTACAAAGAGCCAGGCTTGGCTAGCGTCGCCGATTCCGGCACGATACTGCTATGCTTTATCCTGGCAAATAGAGGGCGGCAGGTTGTTGGTGATTGAGGCATGGGCTTAAAGCCCGGCCTTATAATTGTTAGCCTATGCCGAGTATGCTTCTGTCTGGCAACGAAGCGATAGCATGGGGTTTCCGGGACGCAGGCGGGCACTTTGCCGCGGCCTACCCCGGAACCCCTTCAACCGAGATACTTGAGGCAATAGCGCTGTTTCCTGAGGTTTACGCGCAGTGGTCCCCGAACGAAAAGGCCGCGTTTGAATCCGTTTTCGGCGCGTCCCTGGCTGGCGCGAGGGTCCTCGTGGCCATGAAGCATGTTGGCCTCAATGTCGCGGCTGATCCCCTCTTTACCTCTGCCTACACCGGCGTCAACGGCGGCATGATCATCGTGTCCGCGGATGACCCTTCCATGCACTCGTCCCAGAACGAGCAGGACAACCGCAACTACGCGCCCTTTGCCAAGATCCCGCTCGTGGAGCCGTCGGATCCCCAGGAATGCTATGATTTCGTGCGGATAGCCCTTGAACTCTCTGAGAAATATGATATTCCGGTTCTCTTCAGGGTTGAGACCAGGCTCTCCCACGGCAAGGCAAAGGTTGAGACCGCGGACAAAAGGGCCGAGGTTCCTCTCAAGGATCCGGATCTCAGGTGGGAAAAGTATGTGATGATGCCCATGAACGCGAGGCCGCGCAGGGTTGACCTGGCAAAGAGGCTCTCGTCCCTCCTTGAGTTCTCCGAGACCGGCGGCCTTAACAGGATAGAACCTGGCGACAGGAAGATGGGGATAATCGCATCCGGCATAAGCTACATGTATGCCAGGGAGGTTTTCCCCTCTGCCTCGTATCTCAAGCTGGGCATGAGCTACCCGTTCCCTGAGAAGCTGGTGAGGGCATTCGCAGAGGATATAATCAAGGCCGGCGGCGTCATTTATGTGGTTGAGGAGCTCGATCCTTTCATAGAGACGCGCGTGAGGGCCATGGGGATACCCTGCAAGGGAAAGGACATCCTGCCGGAGATAGGCGAGTTTTCCCCGGAGGTGATCCGCAAACACATAAAGGGCGAATCCTACGAGACGAAACCCCTCGCCGGCGCGCCGTCTCGTCCGCCAAACCTGTGCCCTGGCTGTCCGCACACATCGGTATTCTTCCAGCTCAACCGCCTGAAGGCAAATGTCTTCGGGGACATAGGCTGTTACACCCTCGGAGCACTGCCGCCCCTGTCTGCCATTAGCACCTGCGTCTGCATGGGCGCGTCCGCGACGAACGCCTTCGGCTTCGCGAAGGCCCGCGGCGGCGAGGAGGCGAAAAAGACCGTCGCGGTCCTCGGGGACTCAACCTTCTTCCACATGGGAATCCCCGGCACCATGGAGATGGTCTACAACAAAGGGGTCAACACGGTCATTGTCCTTGACAACAGGACAACAGCGATGACAGGCCACCAGGTTCACCCTGGCTCCGGCAGAACGCTGAAGGGCGAGGAGACCACCGCGCTCCTGCCCGAGAAGATAGCCGAAGCCCTCGGAATAGAACACATAAGGGTTATAGATCCCTATGATCTGAAGCTCGTCCGGGACACCCTCAGGGAAGCGATGACCCACGATGGCCCGAGCTTCGTGGTGACCCGCAGGGCTTGCGTTCTCCTTCCGGAGGAAAGAAAGCGCTGGGAGGCACTGCCGAAATACCTTGTCCTGGATGACAGGTGCGCTGGCGAGAAGTGCCACCTCTGCCTCAGGCTGGGTTGCCCTGCTATTTTCACGGTTGACGGAAAAGCCCGAATAGACAGAATCCTCTGCACATCATGCTCTCTTTGCGCGCAGGTCTGCCCCAGGACATACGCCGCGATAATCCTTGAGACCGAGAAAGCGGAGGTGCAAAATGCCTGACACGGCGAACATACTCATATCCGGAGTTGGAGGCCAGGGCGTCGTCCTCGCCTCGGAGATCGTATCCGCGGCCGCGATGGAGGCAGGCCACGATGTAAAGCAGAGCGAGGTCCACGGCATGGCCCAGCGCGGGGGCTCGGTGGTCAGTCATGTCCGTTTCGGGCCTCGGGTTTTCTCACCCCTGGTTGAACCCGGAACAGGACACCTTCTCCTTTCGTTTGAGAAATCCGAGACGCTGAGGTGGACAGGGCTTTTGAACCCTGCCGAGGGCGTTGTGATCCTGAATACCCAGGAGATAATCCCGGTCACCGTGAGCCAGGGCCTCTCGGAATACCCCCATGACGCGGTTGAGCGCCTCAAGTCTGCCGGTTTCAGGACGATTGCCCTTGATGCCCTTGCTCTGGCAAGGGAAGCCGGAACCGAGCGAGCGGTCAATGTGGTCCTCATAGGCGCGGCCAGCCCGTTCCTCAGGCTGGATCAGGAGCTTCTCAGGAAGGTCGTCGCGGATCGCGTTCCCCCGAAATACCGAGACCTGAACATGAAGGCCTTTGACCTGGGCCTCGCGGCGAGCGGTGTATAGGCTGGGTTTAGCCTTGACGCGGGTTTGTTGGCCGACACCCTATCCTGTGTTTGAGCGCGTCTATGCCCTTGAATTAGAATATAACCATGTGCCTCGGAATCCCGATGAAGCTCCTTGAGAAGGAGGGCGAAACCGGCTGGGTTGAGTCCGGCGGCCTGAGGAGGCAGATTTCATTATCCCTGACGCCTGATGCCCAGCCCGGCCAGTGGGTCATCGTTCACGCTGGTTTTGCCATAGAGACCATGAGCGAGGACGAGGCCGCCGAGACCCTTGATATGCTCAGGGAGGCACTTGATGGGTGAGCGAGTCCGCTTGGGCCACGGCTCAGGCGGGATTCTCTCAAGGAAGCTGGTTGAGGAGGCCTTTCTCCCGGATCTCGGAAACCCTGTCCTGGATGCCCTTGGCGATTCCGGCGTCTTTCTCCTCGGCGAAAAAAGGTTCGCTTTCACCACGGATTCCTTCGTGGTCAGGCCCATCTTTTTTCCCGGCGGTGACATAGGAAAGCTCTCCGCTTCCGGAACCATAAACGACCTCGCTGTTTCCGGCGCGAGGCCCCTTTTTCTGACCGGAGGCTTTGTCATTGAGGAAGGCCTTGACCTTGACGATCTCTCACGGATAGTCCGTTCCTTCTCGGAGACCATCCGGGATGTTGGCGCGACCTTCGTTGCAGGCGATACCAAGGTCATAGAGGGCGCAGGAGGCCTGATCATCAATACGGCCGGCCTCGGCGAGGTTCTGCCTGGTCTGGAGCTTGGCCCGGAGAGAATTGAATCCGGCGACCGTATAATCGTCACTGGAACCGTTGGCGACCACGGGTTCGCGGTTCTGCTTGCCCGGGGAGAGCTTGGGCTTTCCGCGGATTTCCCCTCTGACTGCGCGCCGGTCTGGGGCCTGCTTGAGCCTCTTTACCGAGAGCTCGGAAAGGATGTCAGGTTCGTCCGAGACCCGACCAGGGGAGGGCTTGCCACTGTCCTCAACGAGGCCTGTCGCGCGGGCCTTGATTTCGTGATACGAGAGGAGGATGTCCCTGTCCGGCCGGAGGTTGCCGCGGCCTCGGAACTGCTGGGCCTTGACCCACTCTATACGGCCTGCGAGGGCAGGGCAGTCCTTTTCGTGTCTCCCGACAGGGCAGGGGAGGCCCTTGAGATTCTCCGCGGCCACCCGCTCGGATCAGGTTCGGCCGTTATTGGCGAGGTCAAAGAGGGCAAGGGCATGGTTGTTGGGATAACCGAGACCGGCGGCAAACGCGTCCTGGACATGCTCGCGGAGGATCAGTATCCCAGGATCTGCTAAAGGATTTTTTTGAAAACCTCCATAAATCCTTCCCCCATTGCCTTCTCAAATTCTTCAAGCCACCGGAGGATGTATTTTCTGTCAATATCCGGGTTTCTGATAATGACGATTCTCGCGTCCTCCAGATCCCTCGGCCTTCCCGCTATTATCTTGTGTATGACCAGATCCTCCGGTGAAATGAACCTCACGGCTTTTCTCCCCACACGAACGGCCCTGGTTCTTGACAGGGCCATCTTCTCGTATTCCGAGTGTGAAAGAATGAAATCTACGCGCAGGCCTGTTTCGGGATCCCTGGCTGGCACGACCATGGTCTTGCTCGCAAAATCCTCCGGGTCATCTGCCAGGACCTCCATGCCGGCCTTTTCCACGACCATGAGAACCCTTGGCAAGCCTTCCAATCCCACGCCAAGGGTGATGTCTATGTCCCTCGTTAGCCTGGGTTCGCCGTAGAGGAGGACGGCCTGGCCACCCATGATCATGTAGGGGATACCCTCGTCCTCCACGCATGACGCTATGCGTTCAATCAGCCTTGAGACCATTCACTATCCTCGCTACCCTCACATCCACATCAATCCCCTCAAGGGGATCAGCGGGAGGGAATACCCCCATTTCCCTCGCATACTGGAGGAGCGCTTCAAAAATAGATAGGTTCTTCCCGTAATCCAGCGGCTCAGAGCGTAGTTGTTCGTCCTCCCACTCTCGCCAGAGCTTGAGATAATT
>CBFGJU010000011.1:11164-14075 GCA_965649155.1 Caldifarciminota bacterium
ATGATGGGGATGAAGGGCAACCCACCGCGCTCTTATAATTTGGGCCTATGAGCCAGAAAAAACTCCTCGTTATAGGCGCGGGGCCAGGTGGCTATGTGGCGGCCCTGCGCGGCGCCCAGCTGGGCTTTGATGTTATGGTTGTTGAGAAGGACAGGGTAGGTGGCATTTGCCTCAATGTTGGTTGTATCCCCACCAAGGCCCTTCTCTCCGCGACCGAGCTTGGCCACGACGCGGCCCATGCCAGTGCGATGGGCATTGTCGCTGATGTCAGGTATGACCTGGAGAAGCTTGATTCCTTCAGGGAATCCTGCGTCAAGAAGCTCACCGGCGGCGTGGAATTCCTCCTGAAAAAGAACGGGGTCAACCTGGTCAGGGGAGAGGCCTCTTTTACCGGGCCCGACAGGGTTTCGGTCAGCGGCCAGGAATTCGCTTTTGACCACGCCATAATAGCGTCCGGCTCCTCGCCAATTGAGATACCTGGCTTTCCATTTGACGGCGAGAGAATAATCACCTCCACGGAGGCCCTCTCTGTCAAGGAGATTCCCGAAAGATTGCTCATAATCGGCGCGGGCGTCATAGGCCTTGAGATCGCCACCATATACGCCCGGCTCGGCGCCGGGGTTGAGATAATAGAGATGATGCCTGCCTGTCTCCCAGGCATGGACAAGGACCTGGTCAGGATAGCGGAGGCCGAGATGAAGAAGCTGGGCGTGAAGTTCAATTTCGGTTCCCTGGCTTCCTCGTGCGCGAAATGCGAGGGTGGCCTTGCGGTTGATTTCACCTGCTCTGGAGAGGCGAAGAAAACCGAGGCAGACAGGATTCTGGTGTGCGTTGGCAGGAGGCCGAATTCGTCCGGCATGGGCCTTGAGCTCGCCGGTGTTGATACGACCGAGAAGGGATTTATCAGGGTTGATGAGAACCTGCGAACCACCAACCCGAAGGTTTTCGCCATAGGGGATGTGATCGGCGGCCCCCTGCTCGCGCACAAGGCCTCCGCGGAGGGCCTGCGGGTCGTTGAGAACCTCGCGGGCGTCCTGAGTGGCGAGAGATTCAGATTCATCCCTGGCGTTGTATATACTGATCCGGAGCTCGCTTCGGTCGGTTCCACAGAGGACGAGCTTCTTGCCTCCGGTGTTCCCATCAGAGTTGGAAAATTCCCCTTCGCGGCCAACGGCAGGGCGGTTGCCGCTGGAAAGACATCCGGCTTCGTCAAGATCATAGCCCACGCTGAGACCGACGAGATACTCGGCGCGCACCTCGCTGGGCCTCATGTTTCAGAGATGATAGCGGAGCTGGCCCTCGCGATGGAGACGGGCGTTAAGGCCGGCCAGCTGGGAAGGGTCGTCCACCCCCACCCCACCTTATCCGAGGCAGTGATGGAGGCCGCGGAGGATGTTCACAGGGCATCGGTGCACATATTCAGGATGTGAGCCTACTGAAACCGAAACTCTCCTATGTTCGCGACCCCGGTCTCCTCAAGATGGGGGTCCAAGGTATAGATCTTTCCGTTCTTTATCACGACCAATGTTGGCGTTGGAGGCAATGGTTCGGACGATAACACTGGAATGTAGTTCTTGTTTTCGGAAAGCCAGTATTTCCCCGTAGAGGGATCCAGCTTAAGAAGGGCGTGGCCCATAAGCACGCTACTTGTATCTTTTACAACAAAATACTTTAGGAACGCGTAAGCATAGCCCTCCCAATCTCCGGCACCAAGAACCGCTACCCTGCCGCCCTTTTTGAGCAAGGAGTCTTCTGAGAGATATATCTCGTTTTTCACATCGCCGCGGTCATCATAGATAAGAACTGGCCTCTCAGGACGCTCAGGACAGCAGAAACCCATCGGGTACTCTGGAAAAACCACAAGACCCTTTCCGGTTAGAACCAGGTATCCTGTGTAGGTATCGTCGTCGGATAGTCTCGGACCCCTGGTATTTATCCATTTCCCGTTTGGATCGTAGTGCCGAAGGATGTTCCCTGAGCTCATCATGAGGGCCAGAAACCCCATGTCAGGGCTGTAAAGCAGGTCGCTGACTATGGTGTTGTGGTTCTCCAGGATAACCTCCTTCACCCTGTGTCCGTCAGGCGTAAAGAAAAAGATCTTTCCCTTTCCCCTGTCATCGTAAAGCAAAATGGTGTCTCCTGAAACAACCCGCACTATTCCTGGCCATCCCTGACCCTGGTGGGGATAATTCAGGGTCCTCCTATGGCCCGTGGCCGGATCCAGGATAAAGGCATCGTGGCTCGTGGCCACGACGAGTCTTCCATCGGAAAGCGCATCCGCGCGCACGGGGTAACCGTGTGGATTCCACATTATTTCCATTTCTTCAATGGCGCCCGTCCCACATGCGACACACGATCCAAAAACCAACGCCGAGAGTTTAGTCATCTGTTTCACGATTATCTCCCCCAAGACAAAGCCCTTCTTGCTTGCTACGGGTTTTGCTCCAGAACCACTTATCCTGATAGGGTTCTTTATACCACGGCCCGTCAACCCACTCCTCGCATGGGCACTCAAGCTCGCAATTGCCGCTATAATTGCAGATGACATACCATACATGGTCCACATATACTCCGTAGCAGTTCACGAGGTCACATATGTCCCGACAAATATTGTTATTGCATTCACACTCTCCTGGACACGGTGCATTCGTCACATATCCCCGGGGCGAGCACTTCCAGTCTAAGCATCGTTCTCTGTCGTATGGACCCGGCATTACTTGCTGTATCTCATACCCCTGAAGGATTTCGTCTGAGGTTGCGGCTTTCACTACCGAAAGCGAGATGAGCCATCCAACCGCTACCCACATGCCTATTGCTTTCTCTTTTATGGTTAACCTCCTTGTTAGCCTATATTATAACCTACTTCCTGCATGAATCGGAAACCCTCTGCTAGTGCGAGATGTAGGGATGG
>CBFGJU010000012.1:0-5436 GCA_965649155.1 Caldifarciminota bacterium
AACTCATAAGGCTCAACGGAGCAATCTTGATCGGGGAAAATAGGGCTAAGCCTGCGTCTCATTCCTTCCCCAGGACTCTATTGAACACCGCGTCAACCTCGGAAAGGTAATCGTGATCAAGGGCCTCCATAACCCCATCCTCCTCAAGGGTCTCCGCGATCCCCGGGTGGCCGAGCGCGGCCTCCGCGAGCCCTATCCCTTCGTCCATTGCCCTCTGAGAGGCCTCCTTGACCCACGCGTATGCCTCTGCCCTTGAAACGCCAGCCCTCACGAGCGCAAGTAGGAGAAGTTGGGACCTGTAGAAATCTCCAAACCTCTCAAGGTTTTCTTTCATTTGATCCGCATCAACCTCAAGGCCACGGACAACCCCGATCATCTTTCTGATCATGTAGAAAAGGAGGCTCGTTGCATCCGGGAGGATGACGCGCTCCGCGGAGGAATTGGAGATGTCCCTCTCGTGCCAGAGCGCGATGTTCTCAAGGGCCGCGACGGCATATCCCCTGAGCAATCTCGCGAGGCCGCAAACCCTCTCGCATATTATCGGGTTGCGCTTGTGGGGCATGGCTGAGGAGCCGCGCTGTGTCTTGCCGAAAGGCTCAGCCATTTCCCTGACCTCTGTCCTGGAGAGCAATCTTATCTCCGTAGCGAGGCGCTCAAGCCCGGCGCCGGCTATGGCTATGGCGCAGAGCAGTTGGGCATACCTGTCCCTTGGGATCACCTGCGTTGAGACGGGTTCGGGGGAAAGCCCCAGCTTCTCCATGACCTTTCCTTCAAGCTCCACCCCCAGGATTGAGCAGTTGCCGACGGTTCCAGAGATCTTTCCGATGGAGATGACCCTTTTGGCATCGGTCAGCCTCGCCATGTTTCTTCCTGTTTCGGTGTAGAAACCGAGGAGCTTAAGGCCAAGGGATGTCGGCTCAGCGAAAACGCCGTGGGTTCGGCCCATCACCGGGGTCAGCTTATATGCGACTGCCTTTTCCCTGAGAGCATCGCGAAGCCCCTCCATCTCGTCAATGAGTAGCTGGCACGCCTCCGAGAGCAGAAGCGCGTTCGCTGTGTCAACCATGTCATAGGATGTGAGGCCGTAGTGGAGCCAACGGCCGGAGTCCCCCGCGCGTCTCTCAAGGCAAGCCACGAAAGCGATGACATCGTGGTCAAACTGGTTCTCCAGATCGTCCTGGCAACGCGCGAGCTCCGAGTAATCAATATCCTCAAGAGACTTTCTCAGGGTCTCAGGCACATCTGGGGGTATGATACCCATCTCTGCCTGGGCCTCAGCCACAGCGAGCTCAACCCTGACCCACTGGCGGAGCCGGTTCTCCCTTGACCAAAGGACCTTCATCTCCGGGAGCCAGTATCTCTCTATCATTTCTATATTATAGGGTAGGAACAGGCCCACGCGCCTGGCCTGCCATCAGGTTGGAAACTCCACACGGGATATTGTCCCGATTTCATTCCCGGGGCAGGTTTTAGCCTGGGGCCTGTCCCGGAGGAATAGGGTTGTTGGTCTGGGAAATATCCCATGGAAAAACAACGGCTCAACCACGGCGCCTGTGGGCCTTGCCGCCTGTCCGCTCCTCAAAGTATTCGTCCACCTTCTTCTTCATGTCATCCGGGATATCGCGTTTCAGGGGGAATCTCTTGGCCCGGAGGAGCCTTTCGGCCAGGGGGACTATCAGCTCCATGCTCTCGGAAAGGGCCCGAGCTGAGAAATTCGCGAGGCCGTCGCGGGTGGTGTGGCAGAGATGGGAACCGCCGCCGCCAGAGCCTATGTTGAACGAGGGGATGCCCTCCCTGGCAAACGGCATTGAATCCGAGGAATATATGTTTCTCTCGGCCTTCAGGGGGAACCCTATCTCCCTCGCCAGGTGCTCAACGAAGGCGAGCGCCTCTTCCCCGCCTATGGTCATGCAGAACTCCTTGCCCAGCACATCGCCCAGGATGTCAATGTTGACGACCCAGAGCATGTTTCCCAGCTCGTTTTTGCGCTTCTGGGCGTGAGCCTTTGAACCGAGGAGGCCGCGCTCCTCCGAGCCGCAGAAAAGGAACCTCGCTGTCCTGATGGGTGGATCCTTGGCAAATCGCTCAGCCAGAAGGATGAGGGCTATTGTCCCCCCGAGGTTGTCAATCGCTCCGGGCGAACCAGGCACGGAATCGTAGTGCGCCGTGAAAAGGACCATCTCGCCAGGCCTTTCGGTTCCCCTGATCTCCGCTATGATGTTTCTGGATTCGGCCGTGTCAACGCGCTCGGTCTTCGTCAGCCTGACCCTCCCGGTTTCCCTGAGCGTAACGCCGACCTCGTAATCAACCATCACGCCGGGCAGTTCTCCGTATTTCTCGTAGGCCTCCTCCGAGAGCAATGGCCCCCTTATCTCTCCGTGGGGCGAGCGAACGCAGACGAAACCGCGGGCGCCCCTCTCCTTCAGGGCACTGTAGAACTTCCCGCGCATGAGGCCGTTCAGGAGAACTATCCTGTTTTTAACATCCTTCTCCGGGTCCTCCGGATTCTTTATGAAGACCAGCTCGGCCTCAACATCTCCCGAACCGGTGAGCTCATAGGGGGAGCAGGGAAGCTCCTTCTTGCCTGCGAACAGCTTCGCGCTGAGCGAGACAGCCTTTTTTATGTTGAATGTCTGGATTTTCGCGGAAAGCCCGGCAGTCCTCAGGTATCCTGATATGATCTCCGCGGCCCGGGCCTCCTCACGCGAACCGCCTGTCCTCTCAAACGCCAGCGCGGTGGCCATCTCGTTTATCCAGGAGAGATGATCTCCCGGGTGTTCAACTGGCTTTGTTTTATCTCTCATTCCTGGTTCTCCTTATCGGAAATATGAGGCAAAGGGCCACGAAGAGGAGAGAGAGGCCCATGCACAAAAACCCGATCTTCTCAAGCCTGGCATCATACCACAGCTCAACCCGGTGCTTGCCCTCCGGAAGCGCAACTCCAATAAGGGTGTAATCTGCCCGCATGGGCTTTGTCTCCTGGCCGTCAAGGCTCGCTTTCCAGAAGGGATACCAGTTCCCGGAGTAGATCATTATGGCCGGAGCGTCTGTTTCGGCCTCAATGAGGACCCTGTTTGGCTCGTAGTTGAGTATCCTTGTTGACCATTTGCTCACCCTGCCTGTGGCGATCTTTGGCGCGTCCTTCAGGTCAAAGACAGCAACACGGTGCAGGTCAACGCGCTTCATCTCCTCAAGGACACCCCTCCCTTCCGAGACCACGAACGAGTCAACGATGAAGGCCCTGGGCAGGTATTTCCTGTTCCTGAACAACTGGGCCTGGGTGGTGGCGTATATCAGGTCAAAATGAGATGTGTCAAGGAACGCAACAAGCGGCGCGAGAACCTGCGCCTGATCCGGAGGCACCAGAGAGAGGTCGCGGGGCAAGGGCTGGGAGACAACATACCTTACATTAAGTATGTCCACAATATCCGGATACCGGAGAAGGTTCGGGCACGCGAGCGGGTTGAACATGATGGTCGTGAGGCTGTCCTCAAGGAGCTCCATGTATGGCCTCAACTGCTGGCCGTGGTGGCCTGCCATGCTCTCAAACCCGTGCTCCATCAGATAGTTATCGTCCATGCGCCAGAACATCGGCATTACCCTGAAGACCTCTCCGGTCTCCCTGGACTTTTCCATCTGGCGGATCATCTCGTCCTTCGCGTAATAGAACTTTGGTTCCGGCAGGGCTTTTATGAAGTCCTTGTCCACGAGCCACAGGTCAGCGGCCACGGCCACGCCCCCTATCACCACGAAGAGGATTCCCATCAGTTTCTTCCTTGCCCATGCCGCGGCCACGAACCACAGGATCGCCATGAGTATTCCGACCCGGAGGATGCCATCCGGGATGGCGGAGAAGTTGAGGCTCAGCGCGGCGAGCTTTGCTCTATCCTGGACCGAGAACGCGGACGCCAGGAAATCCCGGAGGCCATCGCCCATAGCAAAGGCTATTATCCCAAGGAGTATCACGACGCCTATGCCTATCAGCGCGCCCTTCTGCATCTTCTTGATGCTCGCTGACTTCTCCCGGAGGGCCTCAAGCCCAACCGCGGCGAGGATGTTCAGGGAAAAAGCGGACAGTATGAAAGCCATGCCGTGGGCGCGGAACTTCTTGAAACCGGGCAGGATGTAGTAGAAAATCTTGAAAAGAGGCGTGTGGCCGGCGAGGGCTATTATCGTGAACACAACGAAAAGGGCGAGCGCGGCTCCGGTCTGCCTCTTCTTTATGGCAAGCGCCAGCGCGAGCGCCGCGAAAAGCGCGGCAAAAGCGCCAACATATCCAGCGTCGTGCTTGAGGGGGTTCGGGCCCCAGTATGAGTCCATGTATCCTCCGAAGCCGGGGAACACCGCGCCTATGAGGTCAGACCAGTAAATTGAGTATGTTATGGCGTATTCGTATCCCTTTCCGACCCTGGGCGAGAATGTCTGGGAATAATAGAGCGCGGGAAGGAACTGTCCCGCGGAAACGGCAACGCCAAGGACGCACATCAGCGCGAAATAGCCGACCCTCTTGAGGAGGCCAGGCCACATGATCCCGTCCCTGAACCTCCAGACCAGAGCGAAAACGAACCATATGCCCGCGGCAAGGTATGTGTAATATGCCATCTGCGCGTGAGGCGAGAGAAAACAGAGGCCGAGGAGCAATCCGCCAAGAGCGAAATGCCTGAGACGGCCCTTTTCCATGCCAGCGTCCAGCGCGTATATCACCCCCGGAAGCAACGACGCGACGATGAACTTGCCATCGTGGCCAGCGAAGACCAGGCTGATCAGGGAGCTGGTGAAAGCATAGGAAAGTCCGACCAGGAAGGCGGTCTCCCTGCTCGCTTTCATCCGGTTCTTTACGAAGAAATATGTGAGCGCGGCCGCTATTATTCCGTGGACGATGAAGACCCAGTTCATGACGAGGTGCACAGGGAGAACGAACCTGAATAGTGCGGTGGGGTAAAGGATGTCCCCGTGCAGGACGCCCACAAAGGGCATTCCACCATACATGTATGGGTCCCACCAAGGGAACGCGCCGAATGTCCTTATGGCTTCTATCATGAACGAGCGCCACTGCAATGAACCAGAGGTCTGGTCGTAGGCTAGAAGCATCTGGCCGGGGCCCAGGAAATCCCTGAAAAGCGCGAGCATGAGAAGGACATAGGCCAGGATGGCCAGGAGGTCCGGGTTTATCTTCTTCATGGGCCAAAGTATAAACCGGGAGGGGATGGGGGTTCACTCGCTCGCGTTCGCCGGAAATTTTCATTATGCCTCGCGTTTGCGCGCGCCTTGACTCCGGGTATATAATTCTGCTCATGAACAGCTCTCTAGGAGGTGAGCTATGAGAAGCATAACCAAAACCCGAAAGTCAGGATGGAAAGGGGCCATTACTCTCTCTCTCTCTCTCTCGTTATGGCCCTGACCGCCTCTGAGCTCCGCGCTCAGGACACCCTGATC
>CBFGJU010000013.1:0-1296 GCA_965649155.1 Caldifarciminota bacterium
CTTGAAGAGAACGAGGTGATCCCTGCACCTTTCCTCTTCCAGGAATTCCCTGTATATCATGACGGTGAAATCCCCGTATTCGGTAGGAAGGTGAGCCTCGGCTATTTTTTGGACTCTCATGGGGTTTAATATTATAAATCCGGGCCCTGGGTTTCTTCAATGAACGCGAGGCTCGCGCGGGATTAGTTGAACTTCGGCCTGAAGCCTACCTGGCGCTCGCCTGAACCGGAGAGCAGTTCTATCATGGCATCAAGACTCTGCGGATAGCGGCTCTCAAGCATTTCGTAAATGAAATCAAACAGGGGCGAGAATGACGCCGGATCCCCATCCTTGACCCTGAACTCGCGGTTGGTTCCCATCAGGGAAACAAGGTATTCGTCCCCGCCTATTTTCATGAATTCAACGAAAAATGGCACGAAGTCGTGAGCGCCTTCCTGGCCCGGAACCATGAGCAGGAAACCCATGCCAAATCTCCTGCGCTCGTTGGAAAAACGGAGTGCATCCGCCACATCAAATTCCTCGCTCATCCAGTCCCTGAGCCTGCGGGACTTCGGGTCAGTGGTTATGGAAGGCCCGACTATGCTGGAGAGCCTCTGCGGGTCAGGCGGAACCGGCTCCACGAGGTCCTCGCCCTCCGGTATGCCAAGATAAGCCGAGAGATTTTTTATCAACCCCTCCCCAAAACGAACAGCCTCCCGGTTCATCTCCACCCATATCTCCCTGGCTTTGGTCCACTTCTCGGAAAGATCGTTTATGCCTGGCATGGTCAAATCATAAACCCAACACCTCCCCTGTTTCCACCAGGGAATCAGACCACCACAGCAACGGATTTCCTCTACCTGATGACGAAAACTCCCCTTCCGGCGCCAGCCCAGACAAGCGCGTAAACCCCCGGTCTGAGGTCGCCAACCGAGACCGAGAACTCGCCATCCGAGGGAACCCTGAGCGCCCTGGCTACCGAACCGGTCGCGCTAACCAGCAGGAACTCGGTCCCGGCCGCGCCCACCGAGAGAAGCCTTATGGCTCCGTCGCGGCCAGCGAGTCCGGAAAGCAGGAAGAGGCCACGCTCCTGGTTCGGGAGAGAAGCGGTCTCATCGCCCCCGAGACTGCAATCGCTAGTTAGCGCGTCCGTTGAGGTTACTGAGATGACCGAGAGCACCGGCTCAATGCAGTCATTGCCATCGCTTGACACGCGCCAGGCCACGGATGTGGCGCCGCCCGGGATCAGGCTTGTCGCGTCGCCATACCAGTGATCCCACGCGGGGCCGGGATGATTCTCTCCATACATGTAGCCCA
>CBFGJU010000013.1:1306-5425 GCA_965649155.1 Caldifarciminota bacterium
AGATAGAAGTAGTTTGTATAGGACATCTGCGTGTTTGCGACGGATATGGCATACTTGGCGTTGGTCACCGGATTGGTCGCGGTGAAGCCGGACTGATTCCATGATGTCTCCTGTGGCCCGCAATCCATGAGCTCAACCGCGCCCGTGTAGACCGAAATGGTCTTCTTGGGCAGGGCCGCCTGGGGGTCGCAGTAGATGACGAGCAGGGTGGCGCCATCAGCACCCTCGTAGGCCATAAAACCTCCCGGATAAGGGAAGCCCGTGAGGTTATATGTTCCGTTTCCGGTGACCCAGGGAAGCACATTCGCGTAGTAGAGGGTTGAAGCATCAATAGGATCCCAGCAGTTGTCGCAGTCCCAGGCTATTTGCGTCCCGGCTATGTAGTTGCCGTTGAAGTAGCCCCAGTTCAGGTCTCCGGTGGGCGAGTATTCCTCGCAGACCCAGAAGAGCCACGCCCTTTCTATGGCCATCCCGGCAGGTATGTCTGATATGACTATGCTTCCGGTCCCGTTGTATAGAAGGCTCGCGGCTCCGGTTGTGAAGTCGCCACTGACAACCTCTCTGTAGGACAGCGAGAAGTCCGTGGCTTTGGCCTCAGCGCACGGGCCGTCCTTGAGGCCCGCTCCCATCAACATCAAACAGACATGCAACAACATAAAACACCTCCCGAAAAGGAACGCAAAATAGTAAAGCCTGAGATGATCGCCTTGCAAGCGCCCGCGCTATCCGCAAATAAAGAAGCCGACCCGCGCGGGTCGGCCTGGTTCTTCAAAAAGAGAGATCCTATTCCTCTTTCGCTACCTCTTCGGATTTTGTCCCGCCCTCGGGCCTCGGCCTTGAGGCCAGAAATTCCAGGCGCCCCCATTCACGCCGTATGTCCTCTTTGAGGTCCTCAAGAAGCTTTGGATCCCTTAGGATGTGCTTGAAACGGGATTGCGCCCTCAGGAAGTCCTCAAGGGGCTTGAACTCCTTCGGTTTCACGGTTATCCTGAAGTAGCCGTTCTCAACCTCGTATAGGGGCCAGAACCCGGTCTCAACCGCGAGCTGGGATATCTCTATTGTCTTCTCGTCCGGGAATCCCCAGCCGGGTGGACACGCGGAAAGGACATTCAGGAAAGCAGGGCCCTCTGTCAAAAGACCCTTCTCAGCCTTCCGGGCGAGGTCAAGCCAGTGGCTCGGTGAACCCTGGGCCGCATAGGGGATATCGTGGGCCGCGATTATCTCGGTCAGGGGTTTCCTGCGCTGTTGTTTGCCAGGAACCGCGGTTCCGGCCGGAGATGTGGTTGTTGAGCCGTGGCGAGGGGTCGCGCCAGAACGCTGGATGCCTGTGTTCATGTATGCGCCGTTGTCATAGCAGACATAGAGAAAGCTGTGCCCGCGCTCAAGCGCGCCCGAAAGGGCCTGAAGCCCTATGTCGTAAGTGCCGCCATCGCCACCGAAAGCGACGAACCTTATCTTCTTGTCGGGGGGTATCTTTCCCTTGCGAACAAGGGCCCTGTATGCGGCCTCTATCCCGGACACGGTCGCGCCCGTGTTGTCAAAAGCACTGTGGAACCAGGTCACGGGCCAGGAGTTGTATGGGTAAATGGAGGTCACCACCTCCATACAGCCCGTAGCATTAACAACCACGATGGGATCATCCGTCACCGAGAGGACAATCCTTATGATGGAAGGAAACGCGCAACCAGCGCAGGCCCTGTGGCCCGGGGCCAGCTCGCGGCCCTGACGTGCAAGTTTTCTTATGCTTATGGCCATCTCAGTCCTCCTTCAGTCCCGCGTAGTTCATGGTCTCGGGTATCTCCTTCTTGCCCGCGGCCATGTCCAGGAGGTCGTTATAGACCTTCATGAAGTCCTCCGGGAATATGTCTCTGCCACCAAACCCGTAGTAATAGGACCTGAGGATGGGATGCTTGTCGTGGTGATAGAGCGCGCCGGCTATCTCGGAAAACATGGGGCCTCCGTGGTTCTTGAAGGAATCAGCCCTCTCCATTATTGCGACCACCTTGAACTTGCCAAGAGCCTGTCTGAGACGCTCAACAGGGAGCGGCCTCGCGACAATGAGCTTGACCAGAGCCACGCGCTTGCCCTCCGCGGCCAGGAAATCAACGGCCTCTTTTGCCGTTCCGGCCGCAGACCCTATTATCAGGATCGCGACATCCGCATCGCCGGGGTCATATATCTCCATCCAGTCATACTTCCTTCCAAAGCGCTCCGCGAACTCGCGATAGGCCTGGTCTATGAACCTCGGGGCCTCCATCATTCCCTGCGCGAGCTTGCGTCTGTGTTCCATGTAGGTATCCGGCAGGGAAAGGTGTCCAGCCATTATGGGATGATCCGTGTCCAGCAGGTTGTAGAGGGGCTTCCTCTCGCCGAGGTATTTTGTTATCTCGGCCCTGTCCAGAACATCAACCGGCTCAAGGGTGTGGGAGAGGATGAAACCATCCTCGCAGACGAACGCGGGAAGGTTGGATAGCTCCGCGGCGCGCAGGGCTATGAAAACATGATCGTAGAACTCCTGGACGCTCTCGCCGTAGAACTGGAGCCAGCCAGAATCTCGCGAACCCATGGTGTCCGAGTGGTCGCCGTGGATGTTCAGTGGTGAGTTCAGGGCACGGGAGGCTATGACCGTGACAATGGGAAGGCGCATTGAAGAGGCTATGTAGAGCATCTCGTGCATCAGCGCGAGGCCCTGCGCGGCGGTCGCGGTCATCACCCTCGCGCCGCTGGCTGACGCGCCAATGCAAGCACTCATCGCGGAGTGCTCTGATTCAACCGGAACGAACTCGGTCTGGCACTCGCCGTTGTTGACATAATCCGAGAAACGCTCAACCACCTGGGTTGACGGGGTTATTGGGTAAGCCGCAACCACATCCGGGTTTATCTGCATCATGGCGTATGCCGCGGCCTCGTTTCCTGTCATGGGTATCCTTGGCATCACTTCACCTCCTGCACCATCTCAATGGCCTTGCACTTGTCCGGGCAGACCTCCGCGCATATGCCACAGCCCTTGCAGTAGTCGTAGTCTATGCCGATCATCTTGTCATCCTTGACAATGATGGCGGAATCGGGGCAGAAAAGCCAGCAAAACAAACAGTGGTTGCACTTTTCCTCATGCCATATTGGCTTCCTCGTGCGCCAATCTCCTGTCTTTATCGCCCTTGATGTGCAGGGCTCAGGGATGAAGGGCGCGGGTTCAAGTTCTTTCCAGCTCTTCATATCTCCTTCACCTCCTCGTATGCCCTCCTCAGAGCAGTGAGGTTCTCGCTCACGACCTTCTCGCCCTTGAGCCTGAACCTGGCCGCGAGGGCCTCCTCAAGGGCATCTATGGGAAGGAGGTCGCCGAGGACGCGTGAGACCGCGCCCACTATCGGGGTGTTGGGGATGTTCCTTCCGAAAGACGCGAGGGCTATGCCCGATGCGTCAACCGAGAAGAGCTTTCGCCCGTCCACCTTTATCCGGGATCTCAGCTCCTCAGCGGGCAGGACCGAGTTGACAAGGATGATTCCTTCTGGAGCAAGCCCCTCAAGAACTTCAGGAGAATCAACGAACCCGGAGTCAATGACCACGACCATGTCCGGCTCGGTGATGCCTGAGCGGAGGCGTATAGTCTTTTCGGCTATACGGTTGTAAGCCCTTACAGGAGCGCCCCGACGCTCAGGCCCGAACTCCGGAATGGCCTGGACGAACTTGCCTCTTCTCACAAGAGCATCAGCAACGAGGAGGGCGGCTGTCACGGTTCCCATTCCTCCTCGGCCGTGCCATCTTATCTCGTATAATCCTTTGACCTTCAAGGCAGTTGCCTCCTCAAAGCTTATGAAAAGCTAAGATCATATTATATAGCCAAACCTGGCCAGGAAACAATCAGCGTGGCGCGACTGTCCTGAGAAGCATTATAATATTGGCCTCGCGGGAGTAACTCAGCTGGTAGAGTTCCAGCCTTCCAAGCTGGGTGTCGCGGGTTCAAATCCCGTCTCCCGCTTCTGCGGGGTCGTCTAATTGGCAGGACGGCAGACTCTGGATCTGCTAGTTGGGGTTCGAGTCCCTGCCCCGCAGTTTATCTGAACCTTTTGCTCTCACGGGTTGGGGTTCTCGTCTCTCCTGCGGCTTCGCCTTGGAGAC
>CBFGJU010000014.1:0-5402 GCA_965649155.1 Caldifarciminota bacterium
GCATGTTGCCGGGGCTTTTTTATCGGGGGATACAGGGCCGAACTGGCCATCAGGTAGGGGTTATTCGTCAGGGCCTCATCTCGGCAAAAACAGGTCAAAGAAACCCCGCTTTAGCTCTATGTCCGGGAGGTTCTTTATCACGAAAGAGAGATTGTATACCCACGCGTCCCCAAAAGTGTTCCAGCTGAAATCCATCCTCCAGCAGTGCAGGTCGCGAATGAGCGAAAGAGACTGGTCAAGCACCTTGCCCTGCGTTATGTTATATCTTGTGCTGTATGACGCCCACCATCCAACGGAAAGGTTTCCCCTTACCGAGAGGTCAATCGTGTGGATATCCGGGAGGCCAACGGAATCCGAGGGCGAGAATGTGTGGCCCAGGGAGAAAGACCATGGTTCTGTTCTCGGTTTGTTCGCTTCAATGACCCCTTCCTCTGTGAGGGCCGTGTCCTTTGCTGTTGTGTCCGTGCCAGCCGTGTCCCCGCGGGCAGTGTCCGAAGGGGCGACCAGGCTGAATGACAGGGCGTTCGTAAGGGTTATGTCCCTCATCCTTCCATCATAAACCCCGTATGAAGCGGAAACCCGCGAGCTCATGCCAAGGCCGCCTATCCTCCCGCCGGGGAAAATTTCCATTGACATCCCCACATCCGAAAACCGCGCGGAGTCCGCGAGAAAGTTGTAGTTCTGGTTCAGGTTTACGCTGGCGAGCTGGACCCTGGTGAAACCCGTGTCCTTTTGCCACTTACCCTCAAAGGTGTTGGAAATCCCGTATCCGATGTAGAACTCCTCTGATGATTGACCTATGCCACCGACTGGTTCAACCGGCAGCTCCGTGGGTTTCGGGGAATAGACGAGGTTCGCGGAGGGTGTCAGTGTGTGCAGGAACTTGCTGAAGCGCCAGAACCTGAACTGGCCGAGACCATAGAGCGCGGTTGAGGCTGAGAGCGAGAAGGAGGAGGAGAGCTGATATGGGTTAGGGTTGCCAAGGGTGTCCAGCGCGAACCAGACCGCCCTTCCGGAGACGGCCGGAGTGAACCTGAGATACCTCAGAAGGCTGAACTGGGGCAGGTTCGCGGAGACCGACGCGTCGGATGCCTGCGCGTCCTGGATGGGCGCGGCTGTCGTGTCCCGCCAGATGGATCGCCTGAACCTTGACGAGCCGCCAAAGCTGAGGGGGCCCTTGGTCTGTGTGTTGAGCACCAGGTCAACTCCCGGCAGATTTGAATACATTGCTCCCCTTATCAGGTCATCCCTCCTGTCAGCGGTTGCGCTCATCGCGGTCGGGCCGATTACCCTGAAAATAGAGATATAGGAGTAGCTCTCTGAGCGAAGGAACTCGGTCTTGTCCTCGGAATAGTCCTGCCTGTAGTTCACATCCGAGAGAAAAGACGCCTGCGCGCCGATGTCAAAACCCAGGAGGGTCTGGGAGTGAACCCCGTCCAGGCTCCACCGGTATGTGCTGTCCCTGATGTCATTGGCGTAGGTGAAGAGCATGTTCCCGCCGAAGCTCTTGTAGCGGTTGTAGACCAGGTTCGCGAAGACCCTCGGCCCGCGCTTCTCCAGGAGGTCTGTCCCCAGGGTAAGGTCAAGGTAATTGTTTATTGCCCAGTAATACGCCACATTCCTGAAATACTTGCCATCGGCCGAGTGATAGCCAACCTTCGGCGTCAGGAACCCGGATGACCTGTCCCTCTTGATGGGGAAGAACCAGAAAGGCACAACCGCGACCGGAATGTCCCCTATCTTGAAGACCAGAGGCCAGACCACCGCTATGTCGTCCCGGAGGACGCGCATCCTGTAGGCGAGGAAGGTGTAATGAGGTTTCTCGTTCTCGCAGGTTGTGAAATCCCCTGCCTCCAGGCAGAGCTCGGTCTTTGACATCTTGTAGATCCTCTTGCCCCTGACCCAGCCCTTGTCCACGAAAGCCCTTGAACTGTAAGCCATGCCCCTGTCGGTCTTTATGGAGTATTTAAGGCTGTCTCCCCTGGTGATGTTTTTGCCCGTCACGAGGGTGAAGTTGCCGTGGGAGTGGACTATCTGCGGCTCCTGCCAGAGCACGACCGTCTCAGCCGTGAGGGTGACATCCCCGGTCTGGACCCATGAGGAGTCCGTCAGATAGACTATTTTTGCCCTCGCGTCGTAGTGGAGGTGGTGGCCCAGGAAGTTGACCGGCTGGGGGCCGGTCGTGTCCTGAAGCTGGGCAAGCAACGCGACCAGAAAGAGCATTGGGAACGAGATTATATTCTCGCGGCCTGGACTGACGCCACCGCGACGGATGGGTTGTTGATTCCTGGTTCACAGCAAAAACCAGTTTTCCGGGACAGGTTTCAGGATGCTGTTGACCCGCTATTCCCGACAGACAACGAGCAACCAGACTGGCAGAGGGATTCGCCTCTATTCCCAGGGCAGTTCCTTGAAGTAAATCGCCCTCGGGGTGTCTGCTTGGACTACAAGGTATATCCACGCGCCAGCATAGACAGGGTGAGTTTTGCGCAGAGGGCCCGCGAACGCGGGAAAGAAGAACCAGAAGACCTTCGTGTCCTCCTCAAAAGCTACTCCCCTGAGATCCGCTTCGCGCAATTTAAAGCCAAGGCTGTCCTCCAGATTCTTGCGAACCGGATTGATGAAATCCCTGACCGCGACCCTCGCATCCTCCTCGTAATACGAGGCATCGGCGAATATGAGGGCCTTTGGATAAGGACCCCTGAAAAGGGGGGTATTTGCCTTGCCAGAAGAGCAGGCCAGCAGGAGGAACGGAAAGAGAAGTCCGAGCTTTTTCATTCACAAAGGATAAAGCTAATGCTCGCAGGGGATCAGTTCTTGGCCCAGGTATTCCGGCATCATGGCCGTGGATTGAGCTTGCAGGATAGCCAACCTGTATGTGCATGAATGCCAGGTGCGGGGCCTATCCTACACCTAAAACCATTGTCAGAGGCAGATTCCCGGTCTTTCGCGGGGTTGGAAACTCTCCTGCCGAGAACCTCGGTTTTGCCTGGGGGGATCTGGGGAAGAAAAGAGCCTGTCTCCCGATCATTTTTCCCATGGGTAGCGGGTGTGGGGCTTCGTACCCCCTCGCAAGGATCCGCAAAGAGCGAGGGCTACATGGATGGAATTTCGGTTCCTCGCGGCCGTCGGATTCATGTTTCTGGACAGGCTAAACATGGCCTGAAAGGCCAGATCGGGTTCAACGCAATATGGAAATCGCTGATCACCATGCAGTATAATGTTAATCATGCTGAAAGGCACGATAACCGCCTTGGTCACTCCGTTCACGGAGAGGGGAGAGCTTGACCTTGAGGGAACCCAGAGGCTCGTTGATCACCAGTTGAAGGCCGGGGTTGACGGCCTCGTTGTTATAGGCACAACCGGTGAATCCCCCGCGCTTTCTGACGGAGAGCGAAAGACATTTCTCGCCGCGGTCCGGGAAATGGTCGGGGACAGGACCACGCTGATAGCGGGAACAGGAACGAACAACACCGCGAAGACCATAGCCCACACGGCCGAGGCGATGGAAACGGGCTACGGGTTCGCGCTGGTCGTCACCCCCTATTACAACAAACCAACCCAGGAGGGGCTTTATCTGCACTACGCGCTGATATGCTCCGAGCTTCCGAAATCAAAGATCATAATCTACAATGTGCCCGGAAGGACAGGGGTTTCAATCTCCCCGGAAACAATAGTCAGGCTGTCCAGGGATTTTCCCGAGAACATAGTCGCGGTCAAGGAGGCCTCCGGCTCGGTTGACAACGCGTCCGCGCTGGTCTCGGCTGGGATAACCGTCCTCTCCGGGGATGACTCGCTTACGGTCCCCATGATGGCGGTGGGCGCGAAGGGGGTAATTTCCGTCGCGTCAAACCCCGCCCCGAAAAAGGTTTCCGAAATGGTAAACGCGGCCCTCAGTGGCGATTTCAGGAAGGCCTCTGCCCTGCATCACGAGCTCTGGCCACTCTTCAAGGTTCTCTTCATTGAGACCAGTCCCGGACCCGTAAAGGCCATGCTGGGCGAGATGGGAATCACGGGGCCGCATCTGAGGCCCCCGCTTGCTCCTGTGTCCGAAAAGACCCTCGCGGAGATAAGAAGAGTAATAAAGGATCTCTCGCTTTGAGAAAAATATGCCCCGTCCTTTCAGTTTTCCTGGCCTGCGGCCTTAACCAGGACAACAATAAAGAACCACCCCTTCCGGTGGCCACCCTGTCAATAGCCTGGTCAGAGGCCGAGAGATCTTCCGCGGACATAATGAAGGATGCCCTGCGCGGCGACACACTGCTATCATCGCTCTACGAAAAGAGGGCCTGGAAACCCATGCTCTTCTCCTCTCCATACATGAACGATCAAGGTCGCCTGGTTCTCATCATACTTGAGAACAGGTTTTTTGATGGCATGGCGGCTGATCCCAGGGTTGACTCAGCCCTGGTCGCAATGGCAAGGGCAGAAAGCCTCCGGCTCAACGCGGCGAAGCTCACCGATCAGAGGGATATGGTTCCCCTATACCGCGAGTGCTTGCGGGAAATTGCCAGGGCAGAGGTTCTCCTTGTAAGGGCATGGAGGGATTGGGCCAGGGAAATGGGTGGGGACACTGGGTCCATAGTCCGGTTCTTTGACGACCCCCTGGCCGCGAGCATGGCCCTGGAACCGCCCCTTGGGGAATACAGGACTCTGAGGGCAACCCTCGCGGCCTACACGCGCCTGCCGGACTGGAAACCCCTTTCTTTCACCCTTGAGAGAGGGCAAAAGATCCTCCCCGGAGACACGGGAACGAGGATAGCGGAGATCCAGGAGAGGCTCAGGGCCGAGGGTTTCTACGCGGGGCCGATAACGAGCATATATGACAGCGCGACCCTTGAGGCAGTGAAGACATTCCAGAAGTGGCATTACCTTGAGGAGGACGGGGTGATAGGCTGGGGAACGGTCAGGGCCATGAATGTTCCCAGGAGCGAGCTCATCGCCAGGCTCAGAGACGCGCTCGCCTACTGGAGGACAACCCCGCTAACAGCGTCAGTGCAAAGGGGCGGCTGGGTCTTCAGGATAAACATCCCGGAGTTCTACCTGTATATCTACAAAGATGGGAAACTTCTCCAGAAGAACAAGGTCGCGGTGGGCGCGGCCGACAGGGACACCAATTTTACTCCCACTCTCAGAGACACGATTGAATTCATCGTGATAAACCCGAAGTGGAATGTGCCGGACCGTATCTTTGAGGAGGAAATACTGGAGGAGATATACAAGTCAGGGGACGCGCTTGAATACATAGAGAAGAAGAAGCTGAATGTCGCTTCAAAGAAGGGAAAGATGTGGCTCGTTCGTGATCCTGGCGAGGGCAACGCTCTCGGCAGGGTAAAGTTCCTGTTTCCAAACCGTTACAACATCTACCTTCACGATACGCCCATAAAGAGCACATTTGCCCT
>CBFGJU010000015.1:0-5398 GCA_965649155.1 Caldifarciminota bacterium
CTGAGCTGTCTCCCTATCCGGCAAGGACTTAGTTGATAACATGAGAACTCTGGGCAAAACAACCAAAATGGCTCAAGTGAATCTATTGACCAACAAGGGGATCAGGGAGGTGTGAACAGACTCGGTTTTCCAATACTCATGGTTAATCACCCCGGCCTCATGTCCACGCCACGGAGGAGGAGGGTTCCCCTCCTTATGGGTGTGTCAGCCTCAACCTTGAAAACGATGTCAACGATGTCCCCTGGGTTGAACGAGGCCCACGCTGGGTGTGGGCCTGAGAATGTCACCAGGGCATCCACGCCTCCCTGGTCAGCGTATATGGTCAGGGTGCTCCCCTCGCGGCCCACTGTCCTGATCCGCGCGCCGCGCGTCAGGAAAATCGGGGCACGGTTGCCGAACGCGAACGGGGCGAGCCTGTTGTAGTCCCTGTAAAATGTTATGCTCATCTCCTCAAAGGTCACGGTTGTGTCTATCTCAACCGATTGGGTCAGGTCAAGCTCCGTCATTCTTCTGGCGGCTATTTCTTCTATCCTTGCCTTGAATTCCTCTATGGAATCGTTGGGTATGGTGAATCCCGCGGCCATCGGGTGTCCGCCGAAGTCCTCAAACAGGTAGGAGAGCTCCTCCAGGGCCTCCTGAATGTGAAAGCCGGGGATGGACCTTGCAGAGCCTCGGGAAGAGCCGTTCGCGCTCCTCGCTATGAGGGCTATTGGCCTGTTATACTGCTCCGAGAGCCTTGACGCTACTATTCCTATGACGCCCTCGTGCCACCCCTCGGAATCCGCGACCATGAACATCCTGTCCCCCTGGGAAGCGAGCATCTCTTTGGCCTCGGTTAGTATGCCGCGCTCTATGGACTGCCTGCGCTGGTTCTCGCTCTCAAGGAACTGGGCCAGGGCAAGGGCCTCGCTCCCAGATGTGGTTATGAGGAGCTCAAATGACTTGTATGCGCTGGTCAGTCTCCCCGCGGCGTTGAGCCGCGGCGCGAGGACATAGGATATGTGCCAGGGCTTGATCTCCCCGTTCACCCTCGCGGTGTGAGCCAGGGCTTTGAGACCGGCCTTTAGGGTGTTTGAGAGAACCTTTATGCCGTATTCAACCAGTATGCGGTTTTCGCCCATGATGGGCGCAACATCAGCCACAGTTCCGAGCGCGACCAGGTCAAGGTCCCAGAGAAGGGGTTTGGGGTCAACGCGCATGATCTGGTAGAGGTGGAGTAGGAGCTTGAAAGCGACGCCTACTCCCGCAAGCTCCCTGAAGGGGTAATCTCCGAGCCTCGGATTCACAAGGGCAATTGCCTCCGGCAGTTCCTTCGGCGGTTCGTGGTGATCGGTGACAATCAGGTCAATCCCGCGGCTCCTGGCAAGCCTGGCTTCATCGGTCGCGGTTATGCCGCAGTCAACCGTAACTATGAGCGAGATGCCCTCATCAGCGGCTTTTTTCACGCCAGTTGCTGATAGGCCGTAGCCCTCGGAGAACCGGTCCGGTATGTATGGGATTACCCTTGTGGCGCCGAGCCTTTTGAGGTTTCTGTATAACAACGCCAGGCTAGTTACGCCGTCGGTGTCGTAGTCTCCGTGAATGAGTATGGGTTCGTCGTTCCTGATGGCGCGCGCCAGTCGCTCGCCAGCCTCCGGGACGCCAGGGAGCTCCTCCGGGGGAATTATGTCGTTGAAATCTTTATCAAGGAATACCCTTACCTCGTCTATTGACGAGAGCCTGGTTGCCAGGACCCTTGCCACAACGCCGTTTATGCCGAATGTTTCAAGTATATCTCGCCAGTATATCCTGTCTTCCTTGAATTTCCAGCGGAATTTCACTCCTATATTGTAATGCCTGGCTTTGCGCCGGGACAAACAGGATAGCCTGCCTCGCGATCCCGCGATCCCGCGATCTTATGGGTCCGCGCCTATCCCATGGCCGGGGGCCTCCATCTCAGGTACCCCATAGCGCCAGCTGATAGCGCGACCGAAACCGAAACGCTTATAGCGAGGATCAGCATGTAGAGGATCGCCAACTGCATGAACGCGGCACGCATGGGGCTTGAACCTGCCAGGATCATCCCGACCATGGTGCCCGGTATCTGGATTATCCCCACTATCTTCATGTTGTTCCTCATGCTCATGGTGCCGGCGGAGAAAGACTGTCTCCTGAAGATGGCCGCCACCTGTCTCCTGGTTGCGCCGAGAGCGAAGGCACCCTCGGCCCTATCCCACTGGGACGAGACATCGGAACCGAACCTCTCCAGCGCGAGGACAACCGCGTTCAAGGCGTTGCCAATTGCCATGCCGCCGGCAGGTATCGTTTCCTGGGGAACCGGTTCTATTATCCCCATGAGGACAAGCGGGACAAGGCCGAGAAAGGTTCCCGCGATTACAGCTACGAAGGTTATCCAGAAACAGTGGGGTAGGTCTTTCAGCCTGCTTGAGGCTGTTTGAGCCGCGAATAGTCCCATCGCGAGCAGGAAACCTGTCTGCCAGAGGAGATTCTGGGCCTTGAAAGCGTAGGTCAGGATGACGCCCATCAGGAGAAGTTGGAGTAAGGCTCTTACCGCGCCCGCGAGGACATCCTTTGCCAGGCCGGTTCTCTGCAGGCCGAGAAGTATAACCGCAAGGAGGATAAAAATCCCTGACAGAAGATCCTGAAGGGGAATCTCGTGAAAGAGGTCGGTTATTGACTGGGTTATTCCGGTCACTGGTGCCAGACCGTGCCCTCCGGCGTGTCCTCAAGTGTTATTCCGAGGCCGGATAGGCGTTCGCGGATAGAGTCGGAAAGAGCGAAGTCCTTTTTGGCTCTCAGCTCTGCCCTCAGGTCTATTATCAGGGAGAGGAGATCCTCGGCAAGAGCGGAAACCCCCTCGTTCTCAACCGTGAAACCCAGAACCGAAAGGAGCATTGCGAGTGCCGCGACCCTTTCGTTTCTTTCGGCTCCGGATGAGGATTTCGCCTCTGATGCGAGGCCAAAGCACTCCGCGAGGGCGCGGGGCGTGTTCAGATCATCATCCATTGCCTCCCCGAATGCCTTTATGCGGGCCGCGACAGCGGGGGAGAACTCCTTTATTTCGGGGATGTTCCTGATGCCGGCGAATGTGCCCACGAGCGTCTCCCACGCGGATGAGGAATCCCGGAGGGCCTCTGCCGTGAAGTTCAGGGGCGAGCGATAGTGATGCTTGAGGAAATACAGCCGGAGGGCCATCGGGTCAAAATCCGCGAGGGCCGAGTCCAGGGAGAAATATTTGCCCGTGGATTTGCTCATCTTCTCGCCGCCTATCTGCAAGAGGCCGCAGTGGAGCCAGTATCTGGCGAACTGAACGCCTCCGATTGCCTCGGACTGGGCCTTCTCGTTCTCGTGGTGGGGAAATACGAGATCGACGCCGCCGCCGTGGATGTCAAACGGTTGACCGAGATAATGCGCGGACATAGCGGAGCACTCTATGTGCCAGCCGGGCCTTCCCTTTCCCCAGGGGGAGTGCCAGTATGGCTCGCCCGGCTTCGCGGCCTTCCAGAGCGCGAAGTCAGCGGGGTCTTCCTTTGAGGGATCAGGCTCAACCCTCGCGCCCCCAATGAGTTCATCCAGAGGCTTTCCTGAAAGCTTTCCGTAATCGCGGAAGCTCCTCACCCTGAACCAAACATTGCCCCCGGTCTCGTATGCGTGGCCGGTTGCAATAAGTTTTTCCACAAGCTCAATTATCTCCTGGATGTGTTGGGTTGCCCTGGGCTGGTGGGTTGGCTGAAGGAGGTTCATTGCCCTCGCGCCGCGCTCGTATCTGAGTTCGTTTTCCCTCGCTATCTCACGCCAATCAGCGCCTCGTTCTCTGGCTTTCTCTATTATCTTGTCGTCAATATCAGTGAAGTTGCTGACGAAAATTACCTCGTAACCAGCGTACAGGAAATAGCGCCTCATTGCGTCAAACGAGACAAAAGTGCGCATGTGACCCATGTGAGGCTCTGACTGCAGGGTCATTCCGCAAGCGTATATGCCGACCTTGCCCGGAGAGACCGGAACAAAGTCCTCCTTTTTGCCCGTGGCCGTGTTAAATAATCTCATGATATTAGCTTGTTAAAAACACCGATCAACAGCCGGGAAGCAGGTTTCTACATGCTCTTGAGGGCCGCGGACACATAGGCCCTTGCCGCGCCGAGCCTGTCTGATTTGACTATGACAACAACCTGCGTATCTCTCAGCGGGAAGCCGAGCACGAAGAGATTGCCAAGGCCCATGACCAGCTCGTCAACCCTGTGCTCGTCTATTCCGAGGGATGACCTGAAAACCCCGTTTGCCGCGGCGACGACCTGCGACAGCGCTGTCCAGTCAACATCCCTCCGAGAGTGTCTGGCAATGACCTTGCCATCCTTGATGACGCAAGCGGCCTGGAAGCCCGGAACGCCCTTTTCTATTGCTGAAAGGTTGTATTCCGAAACCTCCATCTCCTCCATTATTCGGGCGGCCTTCTCCAGCTCCTCCGCGACGGGCGCGGGAACCTCCCAGCTGGTTACGGCTGGTGCCTCTTCCTCAATCGGAACCTCCTCTGGTGCCTCTTCAACAGAGGCTGGTTCCGGAGCCTCGGCCTCAACAGGGATCTCCGGTGGTGCCGGAACCTCTTCCGCGGCCTCAACCGGAACCTCCGGAGCCTCGGTGACAGGTGGTGTTTCCGGGGGCAGGGCTTCAACCGGAATCTCAACAGGCGCGAGGGGGACCTCCGGCACCTCTGCCGGCGGCTCAGCGGGCATTTCCTCCTTCAGGGTTGGTTCAGAACCGCTGGCGAGGCTCTCCAATTCCTTTATCAGCGCGTCTATGGACGATGTATCCGCGGCCAGGGCCTCGTCTGGAACAGGAGCCTCGTCAGGCAAAACCGGAGCCTCTTCCGCTAGGCCGGTCTCAAGGCCAACCTCGGGCATTTCAACTTCGGGGGCCTTTGGTTCTTCCGGGGTTATGCCAAATGCCTCGCCGAGTCCTTCGGCCATCTCTGATAGGTCGGTGATGACCTCCTCTGGGGTGGGTTCCTCTGCGGGGACAGGGGCCGGTCCAGCCATCATCTCCTCCATGACCTGGGGGAAGGTGGCCAGGAGTCTGTTAGCCACATCAATGTCAAACGGGGTGCTGTCGTTTATTGCCCTAACATCAACCCCTGAGAGCTCCGACCACCTGTCAATGGCCGCATCGTTCCACCCTCCCATTTCCTCCATAGCCTGATCAACTATAAGCTTAAGCTCGGACATGGCCATAATTGTAAAGCTAAAAGGCCAACGGGGGGCAAGTTGCAAGCTTGCAGTGATCCTTCACCCCCCTGGCCTCTAACTGGCCCCTGATTGACCCCCCGGTTTATCATTTTGGGTATGAAGGAGAGAACCAGAAGGATAAATAGCATCATCAATCTGGGTGATGTAGATACCGAACC
>CBFGJU010000016.1:0-5323 GCA_965649155.1 Caldifarciminota bacterium
CAGATAATGGTTTTAGGTGTAGATAGGGCACCCCTTGTGGGTGCCCTATCAGGCCCCGTGCCTGCCCAGGGACGAACCCAACCCCATCCCTACATCTCGCACTAGCAGAGGGTTTCCGATTCATGCAGAAAGTGGGTTAGAACCGCGCGGGAACCAGCCTGTAACATTCCTGATCAGGAACCAATCCCTATTTTTTGATCACCTCGTAAATGAAGGTCTGGCTTGAGCTCAGAATGTAGCAGAAGTTCCCATCATACACGATGTCCTTCGCGGAACCATCTATCATGGAGGACGAGGCGACCTCGTCCGGGCCAACCGGGCCTTCAACAACAGCTATGAAAGACCTGCCCTGGCCGGTGACTTTCGTGGCAGTGAAGGCATACTCGCCATCAAACCAGGAGGCATAGGGGTCTCCGGAAGGCTTGAATGTGGAGATAACGCTCATGGAGGAGGGGTTACTTATGTCAACAAAAGCAACGCCCTGGGGGCCGGAGACGACCGCCGTGGTTCCGTGGGTGTGAATGTCCTCTCCGGAAACTGACAGGGTGAGGGTATCAGCCAGGGTCGGGCTTGCCGGATCCGAAACATCAACGGCCCAGAGCTTCTGATCAAATGGCCCTCCGAGATAGACATAGTTGCCAGATTTCCATATCTCCTGGATATCCGCGCCCAGGTTCAGGCTCGCTATCCTTGACATGCCAGCCGGGTTCGTCACATTATAGACGAAAAGGCCGGAGTCCCCAGCCGCGACATAGGCGTAGTTCCCATCAACATAGATTCCCCACAGGTCACGAGTCAGTAGCCAGCCTATGAGGATAGGATTCTCCGGGTTGGCAACATCAATCGCGAAAATGGCGCCAAGGGTGGCGTTGTAGGCCACCGCGAACGCGGTGGTTCCCTTGACCGAAACATCCTGGAAGGTCACATTAGTGTTCTCGTATTTGCCAACCTCGGAAGGGGTGCCAACGCTCGTGACATCAATGACCGAGAGCTTCTTGTCCGTGGCCACATAAAGGTAATTGCCCTGCACGGCTATGTGGTTGCCGCCGAAAGCGAGGCCGCCTTTCTGCGTAAGAACCACGGGAGGCCCCTCCTCACTGCCGCTACATCCCGCCAGAAGCATTCCGAGCAAGAGAAACCCATCTATCCTTTTCATGGTTTATGCTCCTTTGTTCAAGGGTATATTATAACCCACCGGAAAATCCTCGCGCACTCCCCCACCCCGGCGCTCCGGAATCTTTGGAAAACACTATACCACTTTATAGGGCCCGAAAACCAAGAACTAGGAACGGGGACAGGCGCAAAACACCGGTCCCTACATCCTGAACTCCACTCCCAGTTCCTCGCCTATCTTCTTGAGCTCCTCAACGGTCGGCTCGTCCAGGGGAACCTCTTTCTCGTTGCGTTCCTCCGCGAGCCACTCCTTTTCGCCCGCGATCCAGATCCGCTCGGCTCCTTCCTGCTTCGGAGCGTTCCTCAACATCTGGATGAAGCTGTCCATCCTGGCCTTGAAAGCATCCAGGTCAACGAAAGCTGTCGGGTCCATAGCGGCGAGAAAGTGGCAGACCCCCGGAGGCGCGCCCTTTGTGCCATAGACCTCCGTCCCAACGGTCCCAAGGCTAAGGGCGCCGGACAGGATGTCCAGGATGGCCGAGAAGTCATATCCCTTGTAGCCTGCGCCCTCTTCGCCTGAACCGCCAAGTGGGGCGAGGCCGCCGCCGGCTCGCTCAATCATGTTCTTCAGAACCCTGACCGGGTCAGAGCTGGGTGCGCCGGTTTCGTCGGTAGCCCACGAAAGCGGCATCTCCTTCTTGAGGCGGGCATAGACCTCCAGCTTTCCCCTCGGAACGGTCGTGGTCGCGCCGTCAAAGAAGAAGGGTTTCTCCTTTCCGGCAGGCACAGCGAAGGCAACGGGATTCGTGCCCAGTATGACGGTTCTGCCGAATGTGGGAACCATCAACGGAGCGGAGTTGGTTATGGATATGCCGATGAGGTCCTTCTCCAGGGCCATCTTGGCATAGTAACCGGCTATCCCATAGTGATTGGAGTTGCGAATGGAGGCCGCGGCAAGTCCGGATTTCTTCGCCTTGTCAATGACCAGCTCCATCACCCTCTTGGCTATTACCTGTCCGAGTCCAGCGTTGCCGTCAACCAGGAGGGTTGTCGGGGTCTCTCTCAGGATGGTGTGCGTGGCCTTGGGGTCTATGGTTTTCGCCTGGATGTCCTTCACATAGCGTCCGAGCCTGGCGACGCCGTGGGAGGGTATATCCCTCCTGTCAGAGAGTATTAGCACATCAGCGGTTATCTCCGCGTGCTCTCGGGGCGCGCCGAGCTTCTCCAAAACAGCTATCACAAAGTTTCTGAGCGGTTCTATACCAACACTGGGCATGTTTCCTCCAGTGGGGATAATTGCTGAATCCCCGGTTTGATCTCACAGATTCATTTGTTTATATGTTTATCCACGACCTCCGCTATGGTCTTTCCTATGTTCAGGGATGCGGTTGCCGCGGGGCTGGGCGCGTTCAGCACATTAACAATCCTGTCGGACTCCTGGATAACGAAGTCATCAACCATCTTGCCGTCACGGGATATGGCCTGCGCCCTCACCCCGGCAGGGGCGGGGACGAGCATGTCGCCAGTTACATCAGGAACCAGCCTCTGCAGGGCCTTCACGAACGCGGCCTTGTTGAACGAGCGCCACATCTCCCCTATCCCTATCTTCATGTATTTGCCAGCTATCTTCCAGAGGCCAGGATAAAAGACCGACTCACAGAGGTCTCCGATGTTTATCTTGAGCTTGCTGTAGCCCTCCCTCGCGAAAGCGAACACAGCGTTCGGGCCGCAATCAACCCCGCCGTGTATCTTTCTGGTGAAGTGAACCCCAAGGAAGGGATACTCAGGGTTCGGAACAGGGTATATCAGGTTGTTGACCAGGTCCCAGTGCTCAGGCTTTATGTCGTAGTATTCTCCCCTGAAGGGCACTATCTTGACCGCGGGGCGCTCGCCGGCCATCCTGGCTATCCTGTCCGAGTGAAGGCCAGCGCAGTTGACCATGAGCTTCACCGAAAAGTCTCCGGCCTTCGTCATTATGGCGACCTCTCCGGACGAGCGCTTTATGCCGATAACCTTTGCCCTGGTCAGGACCTTTCCCCCGCGCTCCTCGGTCCGCTTCGCCAGGCGATAGCATACTTCTTTGAAATCAATTATGCCGGTGTCACGGACATGAAATGCCGCGACGCCGGCCGCGTGGGGCTCAAGCTCCTTCAGGCGCTCCAGGCTGATCTTCTCACAATCCACGCCGTTCGCCTTTGCCCTCTCGTAGATCATCTCCATGCTGGGCAGTTCTTCTTTGGTTATCGCGACCACTACCTTGCCGCATATCTCGTATTTTATTCCCTCTTCGTCGCAGAACCTGAACATGAGCTCGCGGCCCTGCCGGCAGTTTATGGCCTTCAGGGAACCCGGCTTGTAATAAACGCCCGCGTGGAGAACCCCGGAGTTGTGTCCGGTCTGGTGGTGGGCCAGGTCGGCCTCTTTCTCAAGAACGACAACCTTGAGCTCTGGCCTGCGCTGGCTTATCTGCCAGGCTGTTGCCAGGCCGACAATTCCTCCTCCGATAACGGCTACATCAGCCTTTTCCATTTCTCAAACCTCCCTTAAGAAGGGCCGTTATTATGGCACAATGGAATGGTTCCGGGCAAGCTGGGGCACCAAATAGGTCATAATTGGCTCGTCCGTGCTCTGAGCTTTATAATTTTCAATAGTTAGGAGGAATTGCTTTGTCAGGAGTCTTTTTTATGATCATGGCGACAGCGCTTCCGGATGTTCAACCGGTCAGGTTCACGGCCCGGACCCTGGACAACGGCCTCACGGTCATCGTGGTGGAGGACCACTCCGCGCCCACGGTCGCTGTCCAGGTCTGGTATAAGGTTGGTTCCAGGAACGAGTCATACAACGAGACCGGCATGGCGCACATGACCGAACACATGATGTTCAAAGGTTCGGCCAATGTCCAGGGCAGGTATTCCGAGATAATAGACCAGCTGGGCGGCTCTGACAACGCTTTCACGGACAAGGATGTCACCGTGTATCACTGCGTTGTGCCAGCGGATGTTGTTGATGTGCCGCTGATGCTTGAGGCGGACAGAATGACCAACCTGGTCTTCACGGAGTTTCCATCCGAGCGTGATGTCGTCATGGAGGAGCGCAGGTGGAGAACCGACAACAGCCCGTTCGGCGCCGCGTGGGAAAACCTCTGGGCAACGGCCTACATGGTTCATCCATACAGGCACCCGGTCATTGGCTGGGGATCGGTCATAGCCGGGTTCAGCCTGGATGGGCTAAGGAAGTTCTACGAGACATTCTACAGGCCGGACAACGCTATACTGGTCATATCCGGGGATGTCAAATCCGATGATGCTGTGGCTCTCGCGAAAAAGCACTTCGGCAAGATCCCGCGCCCGACAGTCGCGATCCCAGCAGTCACGGCAAAGGAACCGCCTCAGAAGGGCGAGAGGCGAAGCACGGTATACAAGGAAGGCTTTATAAGCATATACCTCTCCGCGTATCACATCCCGGAAGCAACCGACCCGGACATACCCGCTCTTGATGTGCTGGCAACCCTCCTCGGTGGCGGAAAGAGCTCCAGGCTATACAGGAAAGTGGTCCAGGAACAGGAACTGGCTACCTCTGTCTGGGCCTACACGGACGAGAGCATTGACCCGGGCCTCATGATCATAGGCGCTGTCCTACAGCAGGGCAAGGACCCGAAGGATGTTGAGAAGCTCGTGGACGAGGAGATACTCCGTATAAAGGAGGGTGGGGTTTCCGATGACGAGCTGAACAAGGCCGCGAGGCAGGCCCTTGCTGATTTCATATACGGCCAGGAGTCAGCCGCCGGCACTGCCTTCTCGATCGGGAACGCGGCCGCTGTCCAGGGCGATCCCGACTATGTCAACCAGTATCCGAAGAAGGTCGCGGCGGTGACCGCGGAGGATGTGACGGGCGTTGCCAGGAAATACCTGGTTCAGGAGAACAGGTCAGTGGTAACGCTGCTCCCGAAGGCCCCTGAGAACATAAGCGAATACATAAAGATGATGGAAGAGGGGCAGAAGAAGGAATTCAAATACTAGGAGTCCCATGAAAAGGCTTTTTCTGTTTTCGGCGTTCATCATGGCCTGCGGGCCCGGCAAGACGGAGGTGGACATGAGCAAGGCCTGGACACTTGACCCACAGCGCTTTGCAATGGATAAGGCTGAGAAGACCCTGGACAACGGGATAAAGGTAATAGCCGTCAGGAAAGCAAAACTGCCCATATTTCAAC
>CBFGJU010000017.1:0-3530 GCA_965649155.1 Caldifarciminota bacterium
AGCCTCTCCGAAAGCTCCGCCATCTCCCTGAAGGGATCCCATCTCGCTATCTCACGCATGATTTCACCTCCTTTTGGTGGGTTTATTCGTAAGGGCATATTATATACGGGTTTTTGCTTGAACTGTCAAGGCCCCTCATGGCAGGCTCCGGGAACGATTGTTATTGCGCCAGGCCGAGGGTTCTCGTTATGCTTTTGGCCATGTTCAAGCCGATAACCGCGCTCGTCCTGCTCGGGCCGCAACCAACCCAGGGACAGATTGACTCTGCCCTTAAACTGGCCAGCTCTCTGCCAATGGAGATAAGGGCCGGGCAGATACTGCTGTCGTTTCCGCCACACCCAACATACGCGGCCAAATACTGGGTTGGCGGCGTCGTGATGAACAACAAGCACCACATCAAGTCAACCGAATACACCATCAAGCTGACCTCGGACTTCATGAACGCTATGGAGATACCACCTCTCTTGTCCTGCGACCAGGAGTGCGGAAAGGTCAACCGCTTGAAGAACATCCCTGGCTACGAGACAACGCCTTCGCCGGTGGAAATGGGTAAGTGGCCGAAGGACTCTGTCTACAGGTTCACGCTGAAGCTGGGGAAGGACATGCGCGCGCTTGGCCTGAACACGAACCTCGCGCCGTGCCTGGATGTCTCCGCGGGGGAAGGCGCGCTTCAGCGCAGGATGTGGAGAGTGTTCTCAGGAAATCCGGACACGGTAGCGGAGAAAGGGTCCGAGTTCGCAAGGGGTTGCCAGGAAGGGGGTGTCCTGGTCATAGCCAAGCACTTCCCCGGATACGGGGAGGAGAAGTGGAACTCGGATGTATCGCTGGTAAAGTATAGGGTCAGCGCGAAGCGATTTGCGGACGACCTGATGGTATTCGCGCGGGTCGCGCCGTGGCTGGACGGGGTGATGATGTCAAGCCTGGTTTATCCGGACTATGACTCGGTGCCAGCATGCCTGTCCAAAAGAATCGTAGGCTACGCGCACGCCATCCTGCCATGGGGAATAGTGATGACGGATGACCTCTGGGCACCAGCACTCAGAGAATACATCCGAAAGGACTACGAGACCGAGTTCACGAAGGAGGATTTCGCCAGAATAACCAGGGCCGCGTTTGACGCCGGAAACGATATGCTCCTCATTCTTGACGACAGGCGCGTTCCTGAGATGATCGCCACCATATCCGAGATGTGCCGGAAAGATAAAGCCAGAGAGGAGCAGTTGAACCTTTCCGTAGCGAGGATCCTCCTGGCAAAGGAAAGGCTATATCCGGGCCTCATCTCCAGGCTATACGGCAAATATGTTGAGACAACCAGATAGGGGCAGACCAGCGTGTCTGACCAGAAGGTTCACATGTGTTTATGTCTCCTGCTAACCATGGGCCTTCTCGGATTCCAGAAAGGGATGTGGGTGAGGGCCTCATCCGCGGCCTCGCCTGATTCGGTTCCGCAGATAATCTCACTGGCGCTGGAAATGGGGATAACAGACATCTACTATCAGTCAGTTGTTGGGGGATACGCTTATTACAAATCAGGGATATTGCCGAGGAGCCAGCACCTCTCAAGGGTCTCCGGGGCCGAGTATGATCCCCTGGATTCGCTCACAAAGGAGGCGCACCTCAAGGGACTGAGGGTTCACGCCTGGGTCAACTCACTGCTGATCTGGTCAGGGGAGGAGCCACCGGAATCAACATCCCACATAATCTACACGCGCCCGGACTGGTCTGTGATGGATGTGCTTGGCAGGAACATGTTCGGGTATTCGCCGAAGACCTGGGCTTTCTATGGACTTGACGGCCTGGCGATTGACCCGGCCCTCCCGGAGGTGAGGGATTGGCTGGCCTCGGTTTGCGTTGAAATAGCCGAGAAATATCCGGTTGACGGGATTCACCTTGATTTCATAAGGTATCCGGGAACATGGTGGGGGCTTCCGGACCGGGAGGAAACAACCATTTTCTCTTTGGCCGAGGCCGAGAACCTTCGCTGGATGGATCTGACGCGTTATCCGAGGCTGTCCTTCCGGGAGCGGTGGATGGCCTGGCACTTCTGGCGCCTCAACGGGGAAAGGGAAATCTCTGTTTATCAGGCGGTCAGGGGGGTTTCTGAATCAGTGAGAAACTGCGCGAGAAGCCGGAAATGCCAGCTCAGCGCGGCTGTCTGGGCGAACCCCGGGGCCGCTGGGTTCAGGATAGCCCAGACCTGGTGGAAGTGGGGGGATGTCGTTGATTACATAGTGGTCATGTCTTACACCAAGGACACGGGCCTGTTTTCGGATTACCTGGATTTCACCCTCTCGGTGAGGCCGGACGCGGTTTTCGGCATAGGGTTTCTCTGGCCCGGGATGGAGGCCGAGGCCCGGTGGGAGGAACAAGCTGTAAGGTCAAAATTCGGCGCTGGGGTATCCTTCTTTGATTACACGAGGCTGAGGAACGAGGTGGACAGGGACAAGCTCCTCGGCGAAACCCCGGCGGGCAAGCCCGTAAAAGGGAAGGGCAAGGGCGGCTCCGTCAAGGGCGCGTTCTCCGACCCGGCGCCGGGGATGCTGGCAAGCAAGGGCAAGGGTCTCCTGGTCGGCCGTGAGGACCGGGAGTTCGCGGATTACCTTCTCTCCCTTTCGGCAGACCCGGGCCGCGATCTGGCCATGATGGGACTGACCCGGGAGGGGTTTTACGGGAAAGTGGCCGGGGATGTCGCGGCCTTCAAGGCAATTGACATGGCGGTTTTTCCTATAGGCGACGAGCTCACCGAGCCACCGGCCAGGGAAATAGCGTTCGCCTTTCTCCCATACGGACGAGATGATCCGGAAGCTGTCAAAAAGCGGGCAAAAGATGTCAAGGAGATGCCGGGAGACACCTTGATCTATCCGGCCGCGCTTG
The DNA here is from genome assembly GCA_965649155.1 of Caldifarciminota bacterium. GTDB lineage: Bacteria > Hydrothermota > Hydrothermia > JBDRYB01 > JBDRYB01 > JBDRYB01. The sequence goes on from CBFGJU010000017.1 coordinate 2,875, forward strand.
ACCCGCTTGCAAAAGCTGTTTTTTCGGCGAAAATGGGCAGGAAGGAGATATGCCTCGCGCCAGATGGGGTCTATGTTTTTGAAGTTAAAAGGGAATTGTCAGCCGGCAAAAAGATCAGCAGGGAGGGGGTTCCAGCAAAGTTATTGCCGATTTACACAGGCTGGACGATAATGGACAGGTTCCGAAAGACCACCAGGTAGGGAAGCTGGCAAGGGAAAACGAAATCCCTTGCTGGACAGGCCGTATCCTATCATCTTACAAGTGCAGAAAACCTTGCCCGGAAACGCGGCCCGGCTTTATAATATAATACCCATGAAGAAAGCATCCCTTAAGAAGAAAGGATACGATCTGGACAGTCTGTTTAACCCAAAGGCTGTTGCTGTTGTAGGAGCGTCGCGCAAGGAAGGCTCAATTGGCTACATGGTGGTCAAGGGCCTCAAGGAAGGAGGGTTTGAGGGAAAGATATATCCCATAAATCCCAGCGCTGACGAGATACTCGGCATAAAATGCTACCCCTCAATCCTTGATGTGCCCGGAGAGGTCTCCTTCGCGGTGATAGCGGTTCCCCAGAAGTTCGTCTGCGAGGTGGTTGACCAGTGCGGAAAGAAAGGGATGGGTGGGGTCACTGTCATATCATCGGGTTTCGCGGAGGTCGG
>CBFGJU010000017.1:3540-4087 GCA_965649155.1 Caldifarciminota bacterium
CAACATAGAAGAAGAGAAAAGACTTCGCGAGATCTGCGACAAATATAACATGTGGCTCGTAGGCCCGAACATCATCGGGACCCTTTCCAATCCGTCCAAATGCAACGCCTCCTTCTCGCCGCACCTGCCATATCCTGGCAAGATAGCCTTCATATCCCAGTCAGGAGCACTGCTCATCGGTCTTATTGGCCAGACCGTCCTCAAGAAGATAGGCATGTCCCATGTCATTTCCAACGGGAACATGGCTGGCCTGGATTTTGCTGACTTCGTTGAGGCCCTGGACAAGGACGAGAACACCAGAGTGATCTGCCTCTACATAGAGGGCTTCAAGGATGGCAGGAAGTTCCTGGACGCGGCGCGAAAGTGCTCAAAACCAATTGTCGCCATCAAAGCCGGCGTTTCCAAGAGAGGAGAGGTGGCGACAAGGAGCCACACTGGCTCTCTCGCGGGCAGTCCAAAGGTCTACAAGAGCCTTTTCAGGCAAGTTGGAGTCCTTCAGGCATTCACTGTTCCTGGCCTATTCCACAGGGCAGAAGCTCTCGCTCAC
>CBFGJU010000017.1:4097-5320 GCA_965649155.1 Caldifarciminota bacterium
TGAATGGGGACAACCTCCTCATCATCACCAATGGCGGAGGAATAGGTGTTCTTGGGACCGACGCGGCCGAATATTATGGCATCCCTCTCCAGGAACCGCCAAAAGACCTCCAGGACGCGATGCGGAAGTGGATGCCGGAGTTTGGCTCTCCGCGAAACCCCGTTGACATAACAGGAATGGGCGACAGGCAGAATTACTCCGGCGCGCTCCGGGACGCCCTAACCCATCCCTGGACACATGGCGTCGTGGTTTTGTATTGCGAGACAGCGCAGACCGACCCACTGGACATAGCCCAGGGAATTCACGAGGTAATACAGGAAACCAGGACGGACAAGCCCGTCGTGGTCGCTTATGTCGGTGGCGAAAGGAGCGAGGCCGCTGGAGAGTGGCTCGTTCAACACGGAATCCCGTTCTACGATGATCCGGAGTTCACCATGAGCTCAATGGGAACCCTGAGGGAGTGGGGCAGATACCTTGAGAGAGCGAAGACCAATGGCGAATTTGAACCCTGGGAAGTTGACAGGGATAGCGTGAGGGAGATCTTCAGCCAGGTCAAGTCCGAGGGCAGACTCGCGCTCACCGAATACGAGGCTGGCATGATATTCAAGCACTACGGCCTTCCTTATGTAAAGAGCGTGGTTGTCCAGAACGAGCATGAGGCGGTGGGCGCGGCAAGGGCAATGGGGTTCCCCCTCGCTCTCAAGATTCTCTCGCCGGACATCCTGCACAAAACAGAGGCAAAGGGCGTTGTTCTCAACATATCCTCCGAGGATGGGGTTCGTGTCGCGTTTGACGCCATCATGCACAACGCCAGGGCATACAAGCCAGACGCCAGGATACACGGCGTCCTCATCCAAAAGATGGCGAGGCCGGGCGCGACCGAGGTCATCATGGGCGCGTCAAAGGACCCCCAGTTCGGGCCGGTTGTAATGTTCGGACTGGGAGGAATATTCGTTGAGGTTCTGAAGGACATAACCTTCCGGGCCGCGCCAATAAGCCCTGCTGAGGCCATGGAGATGATAAAGGAGATAAAATCATACCAGATCATCAAGGGCTACAGGGGCAAGAAACCGAAGGACGCGGAATACCTGGCAGAGACCATATCCAGGCTATCACAGCTAATAGCGGATTTCCCGGAGATCAGGGAGATAGACGCGAACCCGGCCATGCTCTACGAGGACGACCTGGACATCGTTGACGCGCTTATTACCCTGGAGGAATAG
>CBFGJU010000018.1:0-5312 GCA_965649155.1 Caldifarciminota bacterium
CGAACTATCTTTCCTCTGCATGAAGGGTAGGCACAAGGCCTACCCCTATTGCTCGGTGATGTTGTATCCCGCTCCCTCTATGGCTTTACGAATGGCTTCTTTTGTCCCGCCCTTGACCGAGACGGTCCTGTCCTTCAGGGATACCCAGACCCCCTCCACTCCCTCAACGCTGGAAACGCAGGCCTCAAGTGTTCTCACGCAGTGCTCGCAGGTCATGTCCGGCACGAAAAACACGGTATCCGGCCTTGCCCTTCCGGAAGAAACGCGCATTAGGAGGGGTTCAACAACAAGCGCGTATAAGAGAACAAGTCCCAACAGGGCCGCAAAGGCCCATTCCCACCAGCGTATAGCCGCGGCCTCGTGAATGTGGTGGAAGTGAACGGGAACCACTGGAGATGCGCTCATCCAGTCCATTGTCAGTCCAAGGATAACCGAGCCGACAATTATTGTCATCAAATATATGAAAAGGCTCTTTTTGCCAAGCAATTTGCCGACTATTCCGATCGTTATAGCGTTGGTGGCTGGCCCGGCAACCAGGAAAACCAATGCGGCGCCAGCGGAGATCCCCTTCCCCATAAGGGCCGCGGCTATGGGGATTGAGCCGGTCGCACAGACATAAAGGGGAACCGCAACTGCGACCATGACCGGATAGGCAATGTAGGGTTTGCCAGCAAATCCTGCTATCCCAGATGGATCAACAACATAGGATATTATACCAGCAAGGGCGAGGCCGATGACCAGCCACCTGCCGATGTCTTTCGGGAGTTCAACCGCGGCGTAGAGAAACCCGACCTTTATTCTATCCCGTATTCCGTGCTTGTGAACCCCGGGCAAGCCGCAAATGGAGCAGGGAGATAAACCGGAGGCCGGCGAGCCAATGCCATAGTCTTTCTGGATGTTGGCCAGGGCACCGGATATGAGACCCAGGAAGAGCGAGGCTATTAACCTGTATATGGTAAAGGGCAGGCCCAGCAATCCGTATGTGGCGAGAACCGAATCAACGCCAGTGGTTGGGGTTGAGACCAGGAACGACAGGACAGCACCGCGGGACGCTCCCTGGCCCCTGAGAGCCGCGGCGGGGCCTATCACCCCGCAGGAGCAAAGGGGCAGTGGAACCCCCAGGATAGCGGCCTTGAGAACAGAAGAAAAACCACGGCCCCCGAGGTGTTTAACCACGAAGGAGACCGGGAAAAGAAGCCGCAGGACTCCCGCGACCGCAAATCCCAAAAGGAGATACGGGGCCATGCGCGCGGCAAGAACCACGATCTCCCGGAGAATACCTATTATTATAATAGTTAAATTATAAGGCCGAAAAGCCTGCGTGGGCAACAGTGTGGGGGATGGCGTGATCCTTTACCCGGATGGCCTCGGAATGGCTTAACTTAAGGCCAGGTTTCAGATTCCCTGATTTACGCTCGTAATCAACCAATCTGGTTCCCGGAGCCGATTTCAGCGCGCCAAGACCAGACCGGGAAAGGCTCTCTGGATTGCATTCAGTTTGTCCCGTGCCAGGGTTTTGGGTTATAATTATCCGGGTCGCGAGACCTTTTTTGGTTTTATGATATTTGTCGGAACCGACATAGTGAACCTGACCAGGTTTGCGAGGGCCTTGGAGCGCTGGGGCGAGAGGCTAACCGCCAGGCTGTTCACACAGGGCGAGCTTGATAGGGCAGAGGGCGCGCACAGAACAAGGGAGCTCGCGGGGAACTTCGCGGCAAAGGAGGCCTTTCTCAAGGCCCTCGGAACAGGCCTCGCGGAGGGAATACGCTGGCAGGATGTTGAGCTGGTCAGGGACGAACGCGGCGCGCCGTCATACTCTCTTTCCGGAAAAGCGGCTGGTCTTTTCGCCGGAAACTCGGCCGTGTCCATTTCCCATGATGGGGATTACATCATAGCGGTCTGCGTCCTGGAGAAGAAATAATGGCGTCTCATCCAAAGAAGCCTTCTGATCTCAACGAGCAACCCAAAAAGGCCGTTGTCGCTCTCGGCGGGAATGCCCTGCGCAACAAGGGCGAGAGCTTTGAGATAGAGGTTCAGGCCGCGAGGGCAGAGGCCTCTGTTAAGCCTATACTTCAGCTGATTGACTCCGGCTATCGCGTCGTCATAACCCACGGAAACGGCCCCCAGGTAGGGCTTTCCTTCCTGAGAAACGCCATGACCGAGGACGAGTTTCCCGTATACCCCATGGACGCGCTGAACGCTGAGACCCAGGGCTGGATAGGTTATGCCATAGAAAGGGGCCTGAGAAACCAGAGGCCGGAACTGCCCGTTGCCACCCTGGTCTCTATGGTTGAGGTCTCCCCGGACGACCCAGGATTCCAGAACCCCTCCAAACCGATAGGCGAGTTCTTTGAGAAGGTCAAGGCAATGGCCATGCACGGAAGGTATGGTTGGCCAATAAGGGAGGATGCGGGGAGAGGGTGGAGGGTTGTGGTTCCCTCGCCTGTGCCGATCAGGGTTCTCTCGTCCCCGGCGGTGAATCACCTGCTTGAGCAGGGCTTTGTCGTCATAGCGGCCGGAGGTGGCGGGATACCAGTCGTGAACAAAAACGGGCGCTGGGAAGGGGTATTTGCCGTGATAGACAAGGACAGGGCCTCGGCGGTTCTCGCGAGGGAAACAGGCGCGGAACTCCTCGTGATCCTGACCGCGGTTGACGCGGTATGCCTGAATTTCGGAAAACCTGACCAGCGCGAGCTCAGGTGTCTGACCTGCGCTGAGGCCGAGGAGTTTCTCAGGGAGGGACACTTCCCTTCCGGTTCAATGGGCCCGAAGATAGAGGCCGCGTGCGACTTTCTCAGAGCAGGAGGCAGGAGGGTGATAATAACCTCCCTGGATGGACTTCTGCCCGCGCTTGAGGGCGAGGGCGGGACGACCATATTGCCTTGAACACGGGCCTGCAAACGCTTCGGCTTTGGGGTTGTTGAAACCCATTTCCTGCATAAAATCCTTCCCAGGCGGAACCGAAGGTCTCTCCTGCGCTACGCTTGGAGACTTTCAGTTCGGTAAGGAGAGTTTTCCAACCCCGCAAACGGCCGGGAATCCTCCCCAGATAATGGTTTTAGGTGTAGGGGCACCCCTTGTGGGTGCCCTATCAGGCCCCGTGCCTGTCCAGGGGCGAACCCAACCTCATCCCTACATCTCGCACTAGCAGAGGGTTTCTGATTCATGCAGGATCTGGGTTGAAAATCAGTGATCCTCCAACAGGATGCCATCGGAATGTTTTAACTTAAGGCCGGGTTTTAGATTCCCTGATTTTTGCCCATAATCACCTGTCTCCCGGAGCCGATTTCAGCGTGCCAAGACCAGACCGGGGAAACTCACTAAAATTACCAGGCCAGGCGCAGGGGCCTTCTCCTACATTATAATTTCGCCATGCCAACCCTTGAGAATTTGCTAAATGTTGATCTCTCTTCGGTATCTTTCTGGGCTGCTTGCGGATTCTCGTTCCTGGGAGGAGTCCTCTCGTTCCTCTCGCCGTGCGTTTTGCCTCTTATCCCAGCTTATGTCTCGTTCATATCCGGCATATCCGTTGAGGAGCTGACGGGCCAGGGCCTCGGAAAATCCACCGCGCGCGTCGCAATGGCCGCGCTCTTGTTCGTTCTGGGCCTTTCAACCGTTTTCGTCATAGCCGGCGGCATATCCGGCGCGCTCTCGGCGTTCGTGGCCAACTATATGAAGATAATAGAGAAGGTCGCGGGTGTGCTGATCGTGCTCTTTGGGATATACCTTCTCGGGTTCTTCAAGTTCGGGTTCATGGAAACCGAGCGCAGGGTTAGGCTTTCCAGGCCGGTGAACCTGGTTGGCGCGTATCTCCTGGGTCTCGCTTTCGCTTTTGGCTGGACGCCATGCATAGGCCCGATAATCGCTGGGATACTCCTCATTGCCGCGACCCAAGGCGCCGTCAAGGGCATGATCCTCCTGCTGTTCTACTCCCTGGGCCTGGCAATACCTTTCATAATATCAGCCCTGGCGCTGAACGCTTTCTTCTCGGTGTTCAAGCGGATAAAGAAGGCCTTCAGGATAATAGAGATAGTTTCCGGCGTGCTCCTCATTGCCGCCGGAATCCTGGTCTTCTTCGGAATCCTGAGCCAGGCGGTTTCGCTCTTGCAGTAGGGATGTAAAAAGGCGTCTAATCTCCAACGATTCTTCTGAGGTATCTCCTCGCCACCTCAAGCGCTTCCCGATACTCCTCTCTGGTTATCCTCCTGTCCAGCGGCGGCCTGGCGTGCGCGCGGTAGCAGGGGTAATACTGATCCATCAGGTTCAGGAATGTGTTCGGGGACAGATCGGCCAGGAATCTGACAACCTCTTTCGTGCCTGAAAGCCCTCCCGGCAAGACCAGGTGCCTGACCAGGAGGCCGCGGCGGGCTATCCCGTCCTCAATCACCAGGTCGCCGACCTGCCTGTGCATCTCTCGGAGCGCGGCCCTGCAGAAATCCCAGTAATCAGGGGATCCGGAGAGCTCCCTCGCTATCCTGTTGTCCGAATATTTCGCGTCCGGCATGTAGATGTCCACGAGGCCCTCAAGCAATCTCAGTGTCTCTGGTTTCTCATATCCCCCTGAGTTCCAGACAACAGGCAGGTGAAACCCCCTTTCTCTTGCCATGCGGAGAGCAACGATTACCTGCGGCGTTATGTGCGTCGGAGAGACGAGGTTGAGGTTGTGACAGCCCCATTCCTGAATCTCCAGGAAGACGAGAGCGAGCTCCTCCTCGGATACCGGGGAACCATAGAGAGTTTGGCTTATCTCGTGGTTCTGACAGAACACGCATTGCAGGTTGCAACCAACGAAGAAAACGGTTCCGGAGCCACGCCTGCCAACGAGGACTCGTTCCTCGGCGAGGTGGGGCCCGTATGAGCTGAGAAGCGCGTGCCTTCCCACACCGCAATCCCCCCTTTCCCCGGACAGGCGCATGGCCCCGCACTCCCTCGGGCAGACTCGGCATGGTTCAAGCAACGCCAGAGGTTCGTCCACCTGAAAATTATAGGGCAGGGATGGCCGGACGCGCACGAATATCTGGGATAGCCGTGAACCCTTGGGGTCGCCGTCCTATCCGATGGCCAGCTTGCCCCTGCGTGCAGGGCACCCACGAGAATCACCGAACCGCGACCTTGCCGGATTGGTTACGGGTTGCGGGTTCCGGGTTACGAGTTGTCCAGATATAGACCCCGGTCTCAAGGTTTATCCTATTCTGGTCACCCTAACATAATTTTCCCAGGCAGGACTTTCCGGTCCCGCAACAAGGTTTGGCAGGTTAGAAAACCAGCGCCGGGAAGGAAGTCTCAAGGCTTATCCGGTTCTGGCCCTCTCT
>CBFGJU010000019.1:0-5291 GCA_965649155.1 Caldifarciminota bacterium
AATGGAATGACCCCAGGGTTCCAGGGGGTACTCCAGCAGTTGTCTCCGTTGATGGTGAACTTGGCTACCAGGACCTCATTGCCACCGAATCCCCAGGAGTTGGTGTACCCAACCCAGGCATAGCCGGTGTCAGAGGTGGCCGTGATGCCCTCTCCGTTCTCAAAGTTCGGCCCCCCAACATAGTTCCCCCAGAGGAGGTTCCCGGCCGCATCCAGCTTGGCGCTCACCACGCTCCAGGCGTTGCCGGGGTCCTGCCTGTTGCCAACGATGGCATAGCCACCATCGCGTGTCTGGTCAATCGCTATGCCTTCGTCGTAGTTAGGACCCCCAACGGCGTTTGACCACTGGTAGTTCCCGTCCACATCAAACCTTGCCACCAGGAAGTCCCTCGAGCCGTTGCCCCAGCTCTCCACCAGGCCCCCGACTATTATTCCGCCGTCCGATAGGTTGGCCAGAGAGGTGCCCCTATCGGTTGATGGCCCGCCGAAGACCTTCATCCACAAGAAGTTGCCATTGGGATCAAATTTGAGGATGAACGCGTCATCCAGGCCAGCCCCCCAGCTGTTGGTAAAACCCGTGACAACATAGTTTCCATCAGAGGCCTGGACTATGTCGCGGGCCTCGTCGTTGCTCGCGCCCTGGATTACCCTCATCCAAAGGAGGCCTCCCGCGGTATTCAGCTTTGCCACCATTATCTCGTTCCTGGCTCCAACAACCTGGGTTCCGGCAAAGATTATTGAACCGTCTGAACATTCGTAGACCGCGTTCGCGGCCTCGTTCAGGGTTGCGGTCCCGACTGCAGAGGCCCAGATGATTGTCCCGGCGGGGGTGATCTTACACACAAAGGCATCTTCCTGACCTACGCCAATGTTTCTCACCGCTCCAGCGAATATGTAGTTGCCATCAGCAGTCTGTATCATGTCACGGGCGTTGTCAACCCCGTTCGCACCATAGGCTCTCGTCCAAATAGGCATTCCCATTGCATCAAGGTTCATTATGAAAGCGTCGTCCTGGCCAGCGCCAGCGGAACGGGTCATACCAGCCACGAGGTATCCGCCGCCTGGTATCTGGACGATCGCCTTGCCCTCGTCCCCGTCAGCTCCACCTATGGCTCTGACCCATGTTGAAGTCTGGGCATACATAAATCCCACCCCCAGCACTAATGCCGGAGTAATTTTCATAACCCAAAATATCTTTTTCATCTTTACACCCCTTTTAGCTATCAACTAGCAAGAATATTATAACGGTTCTAAGATAGCCTGTCAAGGCTTGTTTCTCTCCAATTTGCCGGAAATGTCCGTTTTTAAAGGGAATCTGCATCAGATCTGGCCGAAGTATTCCCTTGCTCGCGCGACATCCGCGGCTATGTGATCCATGAGGTCCTCGCTGTCTTTGAAGCGCATCGTGTCCCTCAGGCGCTTGTGGAAAACCACCTTGAGGTTCTTGCCAGTTATATCTCCCGCGAAATCAATGATGTGAACCTCAAAGCCGAAATCCCCATCGGGAAAACGCGGACCGATATGGCATACGGCAGGCATTTCGTCAGCGAGAACCGCATAGACCCCGTCCGCGGGGAGGAGTTTTTCCTTCGGCGGAACGAGGTTCGCGGTTGGAAAACCGATATCAGAACCTATGCCCCTTCCCTCCACCACTCTACCCTGCACAGGATAATGGTAGCCAAGGTAATACGCGGCCTCTTCAACCGCGCCTGACCTTATTAGACCTCGGACAAAGCCGCTTTTCACGAAAACGCCGCGAAATCTGAGAGGGGGGAGCACCGTGAGGCCCATCTCCCAGCGCTCCACATCCTCAAGGATCATGGCGGGCGAACCCGCGCCGTATCTCCCGAACCGGTGATCCGGTCCAGCAACAAGGTGCCTGGCACCCACCTCATCTCTGAGAAAGTCAAGGAATTTTCTCGGTATCCAGTCCCTCATCTCATCGTAGTCAAGAATCACGAGCCTGTCCGGGCCGAGCGCGGCAATGAGCTCCTGTTTCTCCTCTGGGGTTGAGAGAAGCCTTTCTCGGGCCGTGTGACGCTCAAAGCTCATGACAACCGAGACCAGGCCGTGGCGTTGGGCGAACCGGACGCATTCGTCTATTAAAACCCTGTGTCCCAGGTGAACGCCATCAAAGTTGCCCAGGGTCACGCACGAGGGCATGGCTATTTCCTGGCCGGGGTATCTCAGAACTTCCATGTCTTATGTCCCTGACAAATGCAAAGTCCCCACTCCCCGCGGGGACAGCCTGGTTGTCGGACAGAAAAACCCGACCCGAAATGGCAACCGATCACTGGTATATCCTCCTGGGTTGAACCCCCGCGGGGAGCCAGGAACCCACACCGATGAAATCTCCGGCGGGGCCATAGACCCTGACATGCTCAAACGCCTTTACCCTCGGGGGGCGGTCTTTTATGCCAGCTGAGGAAACCCTGTTTCCCCTCTTGAAAACCGATGCGCCAGCGGGAGTGAGGTGAACCGGAGGAAAATGCGCGAGGCCGTGGTCAGGAGGGAGAATGTTTCTGGAAAGCGCCGGATCATCAGGGGAAACAGCGTTCTCTATGGAAAAATGGCCTACCCTGGTTCTCACGAGATTCTCAACTATACCAAGTGTCCCAAGCCTTTCCGCGAGGTCGCGCGCGAGGGCCCTTATGTATGTTCCTTTTGAGACGAGGGACCTTATGACGATTCTGTCCCCATCGGCCTCAAGGAGCTCAAGCTCGTGGACGAAAACCCTCTTCGGTTTCGTGTGAACCCTTATGCCTTCCCTCGCGAGGTCGTAAAGCCTCTCGCCCTCAACCCTGACCGCTGAAAAGGGCGGTGGAACCTGCTCTATCTCTCCGATGAACCCGGAAAGGGCATCCTTTATCGTTTCAGCAGTAAGCGGCGGCACCTCTTTCCTGGCGAGTATCTCGCCCTCCTCGTCAAGGGTGTCTGTGGATAAGCCGAGCCTTACGGTGGCTATGTATTCTTTCTCCAGGTCAGAGACGAAAGGTATTAATCTGGTAGCCTTGCCAATTCCAACAACCAGAACGCCGGTCGCGTGAGGATCAAGGGTGCCAGCGTGTCCGGCCTTCTTCGTGCCGAGGGCTTTCCTGACCAGGTCAACCACCTGGAAGGAGGATGGCCCTCGTGGTTTGTTCAGGTTCAGGAATCCGTCCATATGAAAATTATCCGTTTGGGCAGGGCTTCCCAGGCCCGAATGCAGGAACCGGGAAACCCGAAACCCATCATGTCTCCTCCGGAATGAAGGTCAGTTTTGGCACCCACCTGAGCCTTATCTCCTGGGCTATCCTCGTCCTGAGGAATCCCCTTGCCCTGTCAAGGGCCAGAGCGGCCCTTTCCCACTCCCCGTTAGCCGAGTAATATACCATGGCTTCCTGGCCGTTGCCCGAGAGCTCAACTCTCAGAATGGTCACGACGGAGAGGGCTTCATCCCTTGCCTCGTATAATAGGGTCTCGGAGAGAACGCGAGCTATCTCGTGCGCGAGCCGGCCAGGTCTAGCGAGGTTTTTCACAGGCTCAAATTATAACGCGCGGCCTCGTGCGCGTGCGATTTGAACCCGATGGGCGTTGGGGTTTATAATATTTACATGGCCCTGATAGACGCCAGGGGAATCCACAAGGTATTCATGCTCGGAAAGGTTGAACTGCATGTTCTCAGGGGTATTGACCTGAGAGTGGAGCGAGGGGAATACATTTCCATAATGGGTCCATCGGGATCGGGCAAGAGCACCCTGATGCACATCCTTGGCTGTCTTGAAACCCCAACATCCGGAACATACATCCTGGACGGCCAGGAGGTCCACGGACTTGACGAACCGTCCCTGGCTGGAATCAGGAGAACCAAGATAGGTTTCGTTTTTCAGAATTTCTACCTCCTGCCCCGTATAAGCGCGCTGGACAATGTTGCCCTGCCAATGGTCTACACGGGCGTGCCCATAGCAGAGAGGAGAAAGAGAGCAGGCGCCATACTGGAAAGGGTCGGCCTCGGCGACAGGATGAAACACAACCCCTCAGAGCTGTCTGGCGGCGAGCGTCAGCGTGTAGCCATCGGGAGGGCTCTGGCCAATGATCCGGAGATAATATTCGCGGACGAACCGACCGGCAACCTGGACACCAGGACCGGCGCGGAGATAATGGAACTGTTCGCGGAACTGCACAGGGGGGGGAAAACAATAATCCTGGTTACCCACGACCATGAGATAGCGAAGAGGGCGGAGAGGATAGTCAGGTTGAGGGATGGGCTGGTGGAAGGCTGAACCTCAGGCTTATCAATTTCGATCCGCTTTATCAGCCTAACAGACAAAAAAACATTCTCATTTCCGTAAGAGAGGATCAGGGCTTCCGAGTCTTGCCCTTACGCATATAGGCTAGCCAGTATATCCCCGCGACAAATCCCGCGCCACCAACTATGTTTCCGAGGGTCACTGGAATGAGGTTCTTTACGAAGAAACCATACCAGTTCAGTGCGCTGATGTCAACCGGACCCGCGGCCTGAAGAACCGATGGGGTGGCACCCATGAGTATCCCAAACGGGATGAAATACATGTTGGCCACAGAGTGCTCAAATCCGGAAGCAACGAATGCGGTTATGGGAAAAAGGATGGCAAATATCTTCCCAACGACATCACGCGAGGCAATGGCCATCCAGATAGCGAGGCAGACGAGCCAGTTGCATCCCACGCCCCTGGCAAAGGCCTCTAGAAAGCTCAGGTTGACCTTCGCGTTGGCTATGTTCATCGCATAGAGGCCAACACCGAGGTTGTTCATCTTCCAGAGGCCTGACCAATACATAACGAGAACTATCAGGAGCGAACCAGCGAGGTTGGCAGTATAGATAACGGCCCAGTTGTAAAGGAGCCTCCAGACGCTAACCTTCCGGTCAAGAACCGAAAGCATGATCAGGTTGTTGCCCGTGAAGAGCTCGGCTCCGGCTATGACAACGAGCATGAGTCCGACCGAGAAGGTCGCGCCCTGAAGGAGCCTCGCGAAACCAACTCCCATGTGGCCGGCAAGGTCATGGCCCACGATCGTGGAAAGCTCAGCTCCAAAGGCTATGTATGCGCCAGCAAGTATTCCCAGAACGAGCATCTTCCAGAAACCCATCTGGGATTTCCTCACACAAACATCCGAGGTTAACTGTTCCGCTACTCCGGCCGGTGGCCTGCATTCAATCTCCATGTTTAGCTCTCCTTCTCAAGAAGAATTTAATTATAATTCACGCATTCCTGGCCCCGCAAGGAATCGAGTTCGCTATGATCCTTCACCCGGATGGCCTCGGAATGGCTT
>CBFGJU010000020.1:0-5281 GCA_965649155.1 Caldifarciminota bacterium
TTCTTGTCCATCCCGCGATCGCATAGCCTCCATCCGTGGTCTGGATAATAGAAAAGCTCCCATCATCGTCCGTCCCCCCGAATGTCCTGGCCCAGCTCAGAGAACCATCCGAGGTCAGCTTGAGGACGAGGGAGTTTTCATAGCCATTACCGAAGCTATATGTCTCTCCCGCGACAGCATAGCCTCCATCCGTGGTCTGGATTATGGAGTAGGAGAAATCCCACTCCGTCCCCCCGAATGTCCTGGCCCAGGCGAGAGAACCATCCGAGTTCATCTTGAGGAAGAGGAAGTCAGGATAGCCAGGGCCGAGCCATGTGTATCCCGCGACAGCATAGCCTCCGTCCGTGGTCTGGGTTATGGACTGGGCATAATCAAAGGACGGGAACCCGACTCTTCTGGCCCAACTAAGAGAGCCGTCCGGAGCCAGTTTGAGAACGAGGAAGTCATTATACACACCATCGCCGAAGCTGTATGTCCATCCAGCGACAGCATAACCTCCGTCCGTGGTTCGGGTTAGCGAAAAGGTCTGGTCCGTCCTCGTGCCTCCGTATGTCTTGGCAAAAAGGGGCTGAGCAACCAGCAAGTTTATCAACATCGTGTTCATAGTGCACCTCTCTTAAGGTTTTTCATATGATGACCATATTATACAGGAGAGTTGGACGGAAATTGGACGGGAAAACAATCTGATTCCTTATGCATAGTTGATCACAGCCATTTGGATCCCTTAAAATTTTGCCGTGGACACCGAGGAAAGGGTCAGGCGTGCTATTGAGCTTTGGGAAAAAGATCCTGCTGAATTCAAAATCTATCTCCAGGAACTGGAAAACGAGGACAGGTTGGCCTTTCTGATAATGGAGGCGCTTATGCTTTTTTCCAGGTACGAATACCCTTCTGGCATCAGGAAGGGGATGAGGCTTTTGCCCCAGGTATCCGGCAAACCATGGTTGGCATGGCTCTTACTTATTCCAATAAGCAAAGCCTATAGGAACATGGGCGAGGTGGGGAAGGCTAAAACATATTTGTCGCGGGCGCTGGAAATGGCAGAAACAACAGGAGATAGAGAGGCTTTATCCATAACGAGACTCCACCTGTGCGCAAACGATTTTTTCAATGCGGGATACGATAGGGCCTACAAAGGGTTCATGGACTACAGAAAAGACCCGACCGCCTGGAAACCCCGCAGGGCAGATTACTATCTGGGTATCTGTTCGCTGATCAAGGGTCAACCAGAAAGGGCGATAAAGGTGCTTGATTCCTTCCTTGAAGCTGAAAAGAAAACCCTATCATGGTTTGGCGCCATTGAGATGAAGGCCCTCGCTCTCAGGATATTGGGGAAGTTCACTGAAGCCATGGAAGGCTTCGTTGAATCCGGAGCCGGCTATATCGGTCATGGTTCAGCCTATTCGGCCTTTCCGGTCGCGAAGGCCCTTGAGCTCGCGAGGCTCACGGGACTTGAGCCGCCTCAACGCAAACTCATGAGAAAGGCTTTGATTCTCGCCAAAAAGGGTAGTTGGGGCGAGCAGGCCGCGGCCCAGGAGATTGAGGTTCTTCTCAGAGAGGATGATTCCGAGGCCGCGGAGGGGCTTTATGAGGCCTCCAGGAACTATCTGAGGGCTTACCAGAACATAGAAGCGGTCTTCTCTGGCCTCACCGCGGCCTACCTGGCCTGGAAAACGGATAGTCCGGTCTTCGCGAAGGCCTTGAAGCTCATCGCACCCCTGGCCCCCCTGCATCCCGGATTCAAAAAGGATCCCCTTCTAGGGGATTTCCTCGCGCAAGCCGAACCATTTCTCAAATCAGGATTGGGACAAGCGAAGGAGAAAGAGGGAATAGTGGCTTATCTAATAGGCCAAACCAGGGTTCTGGTTGATGGAAGGGAGATAAGGCTTAAAGGGTGGCGCAGAAACAAGGCCATAATGGCCCTGATCTACCTCTTGTTATCACCAAAACACAGGATTCCGACGGATCACCTGTTTTACCTTCTCTGGCCCAGACGAAGCATGAACAAGAAGAACAAATGGGGACTCTACAAGGTTACCGACACGATAAGGAAAAACCTCGGAAGGCGAGAGCTTCTTGGCAAACACGGCGACTTTTATCAGCTTGAGGGCGAGGTCTGGACTGACCTCGGAGAGATTGAGAACCTGCTCCGGCTCGCGGACGCGACAAACGATCCCGCTGAGAAAGAAGAATATCTCGCCAGGGCACGGGAACTTGCCCGAGGCGAATTGTTGCCGGAGTTTCCCTATGACAAGCACATTGAGGAATACCGATATTATTACGCCGGGCTGAGAAAAAGGCTCTTCGGGGAATCTTCACCACAGCCAGGTGGTTGAAATATATCAACGCGTGCGCTTATAATTTGCGCGCAGAAGAGGAGCATTTTGCGATGAAAAAGGAATCGCTTGATTTTCTGAAGAAGCTCATGGATACCCCTAGCCCCTCTGGATATGAGGGGCCCGCGGTTGAGATATGGAGGGCCGAGGCCAAGAAATTCGCTGATCAGGTCAGGACTGATCTACACGGCAACACTATTGCAATACTGAACAAGGGCGGCTCGCCACGGGTCATGCTGGCTGGCCACATAGACGAGATAGGCCTGATGATTCAGACAATAGACGAGAATGGCTTTGCCCGTTTCCAGGGCGTTGGCGGATGGGACCCCCAGATACTCCCGGGCCAGCGAGTCGTCTTTATGGGCACGAAAGGCCCCGTAAAAGGCGTAATAGGCAAGAAGCCGATCCACCTCATGGAGCCTGAGGAAAGAACCAAAGCAGTAAAGATTGACGATCTCTGGATTGATTTTGGCACTGGTTCAAGGAAAGAGACCGAGAAGCTCGTGTCCGTTGGGGATGTTGGGATAATTGATGTTGATTTCAGTATCCTCCACGGCAACAATGCTGTGGCCCACGGATTTGATGACAGGATAGGGGCTTTCGTTGTCCTGGAGGCCCTCCGGCTGATGTCAAAGATGGACATTCAGGCAGAGGTTCACGCTGTTGCTACTGTCCAGGAAGAGATAGGCCTGCGCGGGGCCCACACATCCGCTTTTGGCGTTGATCCGAAGGTTGGCATAGCCGTTGATGTCACCTTTGCCACTGACTACCCCGGCATGGGAGGCAAGGAGAAGGGCATTTTCGGGAACATAAAGCTGGGCGGGGGCCCGGTTATTGCCCGCGGCCCAAACATAAACCACCGGGTTCACGAGCTCCTTGTCAAGACAGCGACCGAGAAGAAGATACCCTTTGTGGTGGAAGCCATACCCAGAGGGACCGGGACGGACGCGAACGCCATTCAGTTGACCCGTGCAGGGGTTGCGGCAGGACTCGTTTCGGTTCCCAACAGGAACATGCATACCCCTGTTGAGATGGTCAACCTTGATGATGTTGAAGGGGCCTTTACCCTCCTGGCTCACGCTGTCGCCAGGATAAACGACAAGACGAATCTGGTTCCGTTCTAGGTGTTCTGAAAGCAGAATAATTTGAGGTGCTGGATAGCGTTCAGCACCTTTTTATTATAGGATGTTTCATGTGAAACATTACTATTATGTTAACCAGATCGTTGGACAGCAATGGGATTCATTTTTCAACCTGAACCCAGGCGAGCGCGTGGGCTATCAATTGAGATTTGTTCGTGTTGATCCGCCGGATTCCCCCTTGTCTCTCAGGCCCCAGACCGGACGAAATTTCCATTCTTCCCCCCGCGCGCTTGACAATCCACGCGCGATGCTGTATAATATTCATACTAGCTGTTTTCTTTCAGCTGTTTCATGGTAAAACCCTCCTGCATGGGCGGCCGGACGGCCGCCCATGTTTACATGGACTCATGATGGCCGGGATAGATTATTTTGGCTTTTCTGATTGAACATTCATGCCCAGCAGCTTGAAAATTTCGCCTTGATCTTCGTTCGGGAATTCGGGACACAGGGCTTCTGGCTCCAGGTTGGGACCATGGTCGCCATACTGGTTGTGGCCGTTGGCCTTCACCTGACCCTTGCCTTGCTTACCAGGAAGAGCAGGAAAGCCCTCGCGTCCAGGAACCCTCTTCTTTCAGCACTTGCTGAAACCGGCCTCGCGGCCGTTTCGTCCGGCCTGACCCTTGCCGGAGGCTACATCGCTTTTGAGGTCTTTAAGGCATATGGCTGGCCAAGGGACATCCTGCTGAAGATCACCCAGCTGTTCTGGATAATACTTGGTTTCTCAATCCTCTCGGTGCTCATAAGGCACATCGCCAAACCCGGTATCTCCAGGAAGGCGGTCCGGTATGTCCTCCTGCCCCTGATGGCTCTTTTGCTGATCCTGCACTCCCTTGACATGCTTATGCCCGTTGTCAATTATGCCAGGAGCCACTACCTCGGATTTGGTGAGTTCCAGATATCCATATATGGCATTGTTGTTGGCACATCCCTCATAGTCCTTTTCTACAGGCTTTCGCTCTGGGTTGAGCGACTGCTTGAGTCCCGTTTCCTGCCAAAGACACTCGGCGACGAGTCGGTTTCCCCGGTCCCGGCCAGACTGATAACATACATAATACTCGGCCTTGGAGTATTCATAATCCTTGACACTGTTGGCATAAACCTGACCACCCTCCAGATACTCGCTGGTGCCATTGGGGTCGGGGTCGGCTTTGGCCTTCAGAGGCTTTTCCTTGATTTCTTCGCTGGCGTAATCCTCATTGGCGAAAAAAGCATAGCGCCCGGACACATCGTTGAGGTTGATGGCCAGATAGGCACGGTAAAGAAACTCGGCTTCAGGAGCTTTGTTGTTGAAACACTTGACCATGTTTCCCTGGTTATCCCGAACTCATCCCTCGTGGAGAATAAGATGGTCAACTACACGAGGGATGGCGATCTGGTCAGGATAACGGTTCCGGTTCCGGTCGCTTATTCCTCTGATCCCCGGGAGGTTGAGAAAGCACTTCTGGCCGCTGGAAAGCGTCTTGAGGAGAAGATGGACACCATGCTCTTGCCCAGGGTCTTCTTTGATGGTTTCGGGGATAGCTCCCTGGATTTCATTCTGGCTATATGGGTCCAGGTGGACAGCGCGAGGCAGATAGCGGCCATAAAGACGGAACTGCGCTATTTGATCTGGGATTCCCTGAAGGAGCACGGTATAACCATCCCGTTCCAGCAGGTTGATGTCTATATCAAGGAGAATCCGAAGGAACAATAGCTTGCCGGGGTGTTTCACATGAAACATTTATGTTAACCCAGTTTTGTTTTTGCCCTTAGCAGAGTGTTATGGGCTGTTGATAAACGCGCTGGGAAGTTTTTGCTGGGCAG
>CBFGJU010000021.1:0-5256 GCA_965649155.1 Caldifarciminota bacterium
GGAGCTCATCCTCGCGCCTGCGGATGTGGAGGAGGGACCGGCTAAACCGGAGGGAAAGCTGACGCTTCTGCCCGCGCCCGGTGGCTTCTGGATAACCGGATATGAGGGGCCAGCTGAGATCTACGATCCGGCAGGCCGCTTGGTTCTCAGGAAAGAGATACGGGGAAAGACCCTGATAGGCCCGCTGGGACCGGGGGTTTATTTCGTGGTCGCGGGGAGACAGAGAGGAAAGATAGCACTGATATAAAATCTACAAAAGATCATCCCGAACACTCCTTCAGCTTTCTCGCGACGGCCTCCGGCACCATTGACGAGACATCCCCGCCCATAGCGGCTATTTCCTTGACAAGGCTGGAAGAGAGATAAGCGAATTCCTCGGAGGGTATGAGGAATATGGTCTCAACATCCTCCGCGAGCCGGCGGTTCATCCACGCCATCTTGAACTCGTATTCAAAGTCAGAGACGGCCCGGAGGCCCCTTATTATGGCCTTCGCACCCGCGCGTTTGACAAAATCGGTGAGGAGCCCCTGGAAAGAGGTAACCTCTATGTTCGGGGTGTCAGACAAAGCCTCCTGAACAAAATATAGCCTCTCGCCAAGAGAGAACATGCATGCCTTGTGTTTTGCCTCGGAAACCGCAACCACGACCTTCGGGAACAACTGCGCGGCCCTCCGGGCTATGTCCATGTGGCCCAGGGTTATGGGGTCAAAGCTCCCCGGATACACGGCGATAAATTCCCAGCTTGACATCTCTCATCCTCCACTCGTCTTCTTTTTCAAAACCCGGTAGGTCGGGCAGGGTTTCCCCGCGCCTGGTCTCAAGTATGAAAAGTCCACCCTCGGCAACCACGCGACCCAGTCCCGAAAGGCTCCGGGAAAGGGAAGGAAAGTCATACGGCGGATCAGCAAACCCCCAGTCAAACGACTCGCCCTTATTTGCGAGCTCGCGCAGGGCGGACGAGACATCCCGTCTGAGAACCCTTGCTTTTTCGGAAAAACCGAGCTTCCTGAGGTTTTCGGCTATGGCAAGCGCGCCCGGCCTTGTTTTTTCAACGAATAGAACGAATCCGGCGCCACGGCAGAGGGCCTCCATTCCTACGGCTCCGGAGCCGGCGAACAGCTCAAGCATTCTCGTCCCGACAACAGCATCTCCGAGCCTGTCAAAGAGCGAGCGCCGGACATGATCCTGGGTGGGCCTGGCGTCCGCCGGGACCTCAAGAAACCTTCCTGCGAGCTTAAGCTTCACGGTGCACCACCACCTGCGGGAGGGGTATTTCCACCCCCGTGGACTCAAGGGTTTCCTTCACGAGGGTAACGAGCCGGGAGTTGGCCTCAAAGAAGTTGTCCATGTCTATCCAGGCCATGACCCTGATCTGAACCGCGTGATCGCCAAAGCCTCTAGCAATGACCACAGGTGCCGGGTTGGCCAGGAAAAGCGGTTCACCGGCTATGGCGGCTTTCAGGGCGGCTATGGCGCTTTCCGGATCAGACCTGTATGATATTCCGACCGTGGTTTCTATCCTGCGTATTCGGTGCACGGAGAGGTTCTTCACCACCGAGTTCAGAACCTCGGTGTTGGGTATCCTGACCATTATGTTGTCAAAGGTCCGGAGCTTGACGGAAAGAAAGCCTATCTCAAGCACTATGCCGACGATGTCTTTTATCTCAACCACATCGCCCTCCCTGAAGGACCTGTCCAGGAGCAGGAAGTAGCCGGAGAGGAAGTTGGATATGGAGGTCTGGGCTACGAATGTTATCAGCAGGGCGAGGACGGTTCCGGTCACCCCAGCCGTGGCAAGAGCGCCCTGCCAGCTGAAACCCAGGCTCATCACAGCGAAGAAGATGCCTATGACAAGACCTATGACGAAAACCGTCCTGGAATACAGAAGCGAACCCGCGCCCATGTGTTTTTTTATGAGCCTTCCAGCAAACCAGCCGGCAAGCGCTATGCCGCCTCCAGTGCCCAGGGCAAGAATGATTCTCAGTATGAGATCAGGACTAAATGGCATCTCTCAACCTCTCAACGAATTTCTTGAAACGCTTGTTTATCTCATTCTCCCTCCTGCCCTTTATGACCATCTGGCCACTGCCAAAATCCGTGTGCTTGACATCCATCTCCTCCGGGCCCATGGAAACAACCAGTCGTTCGGTTATCCACTCGTCCTCATGTTCAAAGACCGAAAGGAGCCAGGGAGAGAGCTTGAGCTCGTCAAAAAACAGGGTTTCCTTCGCGTGGTTGAGGACCGTGAGGTTCAGTGTCATGCCGGGCTGGTAGGACTCTCCCAGGCGGACATATACGGCGAAAACGCCATCGGTTGGGGGGCCGAGGTATGTCCTTTTCAACCGGGGGAGGAACTCCCCTATCCTCACAGTGCCCAGAAAAATCTCCGCGCCCACAGGCAGGGTCGCGGCGAGATTGACCTCCGAGCCAGGTGGCACAACTATTGGCGGTTCAACATCAATGTAGTATCTCTCTGGGGGAAGCAGGGGCGCGAGGAGGACATCCTGGCCCGTCGGATCAAATGGGATAAAACAATCAACCGAACCGGTCGCGCGCCAGCGATCGTGTTCCCTTGTAATTACAATTTCCAGCTCTCCCCACCGGATCCTCTCGCCAGCCTCGCCTAACCTTATCATTTGAAGTGCTTGAGGAGCATGTTCTCCATTATCAAAAGCCCATACTGGCCATCAGCAACATACACCATCGGGAGAGCCAGGGCAATGTCGGAGGTGAAACCCGCTGTGTTGTAGTATGCTCGCTCAACCGGATTCGCCAGGTCAGAGACATCAATTATCCGAAGGCCCGCGTTCCCATCGGCTATATAGGCGTATTTTCCGGAGAACCTCACGGACTTGGAGAAGCCGGTTGTCTTGAAAGTGCCGACCAGCGGGTCCTGTCTGCTGAAATCAAGTATAACCAAGCCCTCCTTTCCATCGGCGACGAAAATGTATTTCCCGGCAATAGCGACGCCGGAAGCGAGGCCCTTGGTGTCGTATTTGTTGACGAGCTTCGGGTCTTTTGGATTTGATATGTCCACCAGGATTATTCCGGTCTCGCCATCGGCTATGGCCAGGTAATTGCCAGACACTTCAATGGCTTGCGCGTAGCCTGGTGTGTCAAAATAAGCGACATCCTGAGGAAAAAGCGGATCTGCCAGAGAAACTACTATCATACCCTCCTCGCCCGCGGCTATGAAACCATAGGACCCTGAAAAGGCCATGTCAATGCAGTTGGCGTCCGATGGGTATGTGCCCTTTTCCTCACCCTTGAAGATGCTGAGACCCTGGCGTCCCTCCAGGATCGCGTAGACAACTCCCCCGTAGCACCTTACTGCCTTCACGGGGAAAGCGGTGCTCATGAGCGTAGCATCGGCCGCGTCGCGAGATACAGCGTAGACCCCCTCCCTGGTAGCCGCGTATGCCTTTTTGCCGTCAGTGGAGACCGAGGGCGTAAATGAGAAGGGCCAAGCCTTTTCTATCCTGACATAGAGGGAATCGGTCGCGGACCCAAACCCACCAGAGCCACCAAGGCCTATCTGGGAAATCAGCACCAAATAAAAACAGAAAACCATCAGATACCTCCGGCAGAATTCAAATGATAAGGCAAGGCGCGTCCACGGGTCAATTTGCGACGCACGATCGGGAAACTCTGGGTGGTGCGCTATGGCCTGACGCGCCCGAATGTCAATTTAAGCATGCCCTCACGAGGAAATCCTGAAAGCGTTTCGCGGCTTGACTCGCGGTGAACCTGCTGGCGGTTTCAAGTCCGGCTTTTCTGAGCCTCTCGGAGAGGCCGGGGTCCCCAATAACCTTTTCTATGCCGTCTGCCAGGGCCAGCGGGTCCCTGACCGGAACCACGACCGCGTTGACATCAGGTTCCATGTAATCCCAGGCGCCGCCGCACTCGGTCATCACGACAGGAGTCCCGCAGGCCATTGCCTCCAGGGGCGGAAGGCTGAACCCCTCGGCGATTGACGACGAAACGAAGACATCCGCGGATGAAT
The DNA here is from genome assembly GCA_965649155.1 of Caldifarciminota bacterium. GTDB lineage: Bacteria > Hydrothermota > Hydrothermia > JBDRYB01 > JBDRYB01 > JBDRYB01. The sequence continues at coordinate 4,004 of CBFGJU010000021.1, forward strand.
ATAGCCTCCTCAATTTATCGTCATTCTCGCCATCCATCAGGAGACAGGGGATTTCCATGTTCTCAAACGGGTTGAGAGATTCCTCCTCCTGGGTGACAAGCCAGACCTCAAAACGCAGGCCGCGACGGAGCAGGATCCTCACCGCCTCTATGAAATACTCCATACCCTTGTATATCTGCTTTCTGGGGAAATACAGGATCGCGGGGTGCTGTTTCTCGGAAAGGAGGCCGGGGTCCGGATCCGGGTAAAAGGCATCCGAAACGCCCAGGCTTATTATCTCTGCTGGCGCGTTCAGCGTTTCTGCGACATACCTGGAAATGGCGACCTTGGGGTAAGGAAAGGACATGGACAGCCTGAGAAGAAAACCCATGGGCGAGAAACGCCCATAGAACAACGGGGCATCCTGCACCAGATAGACCACCTTCGCTCTGGCCCTCATGAGGTATGATGTGTAAGCTGTCGGAAAGAAGTTCGCCACGACGACATCAATCTCAACCGAGGACATGGCCTGCGCGAGGTCATAGAGGGTCTTCAGCCTGGAGAAGATCCCCTCCTCGTTGGAGTTTCTCAGGAGGTGAATCCTGACACCTTCGGATATGGGGTAAAGGGGAATGAACTGGTTTCGGGGGACAAAGAGGTGAACCTCGTGTCCCGACGCGGAAAGATGGTTCGCGAAGTCAACTATGACCCTGACCCCGCCGTGGTGGCGGAGGGACATCAGAGGAAACGCTACGCGCACGGGGAAATTATAGTAGTTGTCAGTTGGCAGTTTCCAGTTGCCGGACAGGGACTAGCCCTGAAGAAATGGGCGCAGTCTCCCCTGGCGAGGCGCCAGGGGCTACCCGTCCCGCTCAATTCCCTGCGTTTCCCTCCACATTTATCCTCCTCCACTCCTCTATGCGTTCCGCGAGCGCGTCCGCGAGCATCTGATAAACCCCCAGGTCTGTCAGGTGGTCAACCTGAATGCCGTGGGAACGAAGGAAGTCAATCCCGGATGTGTCCCTGTATTCACAGTGATAGACCACCCTTTTTATCCCGGCCTGGAGGATCAAGCGAGAGCAGTTAACGCACGGGGACATGGTTGTGTAGATGGTCGCGCCGCGAAGGGAGCTTCCCTCTTTCGCGGCCCAGGCTATCGCGTTCGCCTCAGCGTGGATTGTCCTGACACAGCCTCCCTCCGGGCCAAGATCGCAACCAACATCAAGGCACTCCGGCTCGCCAGGAGGGGAACCCGCGTAGCCAAGGGATTTCAC
>CBFGJU010000022.1:0-13572 GCA_965649155.1 Caldifarciminota bacterium
TTCGCGCGAACCGCCCCCGCAGTAATCGTTCCGAGCGTTTATCTCTCTATGACCAGCTTCCTGATGTAGGATTCGTCGCCTATCTCTGTCTTGATGAAGTAGACGCCGTTTCCGAGGCTGGTGTTGATGTTGAGGGTGTGAACTCCGGCATCAAGCCTGCCGGCGAAGACCCTCTCCGCGAGACGACCGGTTATGTCATAGGCGGAGACCCGGACGAGCCTGTCCGAGGGCAATGAGATCACCAGGCTGTAGTCCCCGCGGCACACGGATGGCCACGGCCCCTGGAGTGTCAGGGGCACGAAGGGCTTCTGACCGCCGGCTCCGGTCCCGGACTCGCAGTAGAACCCGCCTATCTCCGCGACGATGTTGTCCTGCATGTAGGTTACCCAGTAGAGGCCGTTCCTGGTATCGTATTCAATTCCCCGCAGGTTAATCGCACCGAAGTTGTAGTTCTTGCCGGTTCTGGAGCAATCGGTCTTGCTGAGCTCATACATCACGGTTGAATCCAGGCCGCCGCCAGAGTTGAAGAAGGTGTAGATGAAGATTAGGGTTCCGGAACCGGACGCTCCCCTGGGTTCCACTGCCAGACACCTCGGGCCGTTCTGGCCGCCGAACGCGACGGAGTGGGATGATATGGTCGCGCCCGTGTTGGGATTGACCTTGTATATCATGTTGGCGTCGCGGTCAACCACATAGAGGATGTCCTGAGCCTGGTCATAGGCTATTCCAGTGGGATAGCTCGTTGCCGGGGAGGAGAAGGATGCCTGGACATTGCCCAGGGTGTCTATCCTGTAGATCATCCTGTTGGCATTGCAGTGGACCCAGAGCGAGTGCCTTCCAGGGTCCCAGGAAATGTCAGTGGGCTGGCCGCCGGGCGCGGGTATGGTTCCGCGGCTCGTGCCGTTATCCGGGTCCATCTTGTATATGGATGTGCCGTAGAAGTAGGTGGCCCAGAGGTTTCTGCCATCAAACGCGAGGCCATACAGGTAGTTGTCAGCGATACCCGTGCCCGGGAAGGAGTTGAACTCCTGGCCCGGCGCGACGCCTATGGTGAACGAGAGGGTTCTGTCAACATTGTAAGAGGGATTGGTGCCCGTGATGTGCATGTTGAAGTCCTTGCCGTAGCCACAAGGGGTTGAGGAGCTCGCGAAGGCATCGTATGGGTCAGACGCGTTGTCCTTTGAGCCGCCCTGGGGGATGTCCCCGTAGCTCGCGACTGAGTCAAGGAGGCTCACATAGCTGTCCGAGCCGGACAGGGTAGCGTTGACATTCTGGACGGCTACGCCCGTGTTCCTGAGGGTGACCACGAACGAGACCTGCTCGTTGGGATCCCAGAGGCCGTTGCCCGACGGCTCGTTCAGGGCCGTGGACTGGACAACCACATTCGGCACGCTCGTGCCCGGGACATTGTTCACGGCCTCGTAGGCGTTAATCCTTCCCCAGCCGTAGTTGTTGTTGGGCTTGGTGCCCATGTGGCTCTTCCAGACAGCGGTGTTCAGGATGATATCGTATATGGTGTAGATGTCTATGGTGGAGTTCTTCTCAAGCATCAGCGCGACCATTCCAGCCGCGTGCGGGCAGGCCATTGATGTTCCGGACATGGTGCCGTAGCCGCCTCCGGGCAGTGCCGAATAGACATTGACGCCAGGCGCGGATATGTCCGGCTTTATCAGGTTCCAGTCGTTCCTGAGCCAGTAGCTCTGGTTGTTCCAGGGGCTCTGGTTCGGCGCCGGACCGCGGGACGAGAAGCTCGCGATTACATCCCCGTTGTCAGTCGCTCCAACGCCTATGACCGTGGGGAAGTTCCCAGGCGTGCCTGCTGTATTAGGGTTGGGGCCGGAGTTGCCTATGGAGAACAGGGGATGGATGTTCAGACTGCGCCATGTCTGGACATCGTTCCAGTATTCAGTGCTCGTGGTTGAGGACGAACCCCAGGAGTTTGATACCAGGGCAGGCTCCTTGCCCGATGAGGCCAGGCTGGCGAACCACTGGAATCCTTCGTGAATATCTGCCGTGGTGCCGGATCCGCCGGAGTTGAAGACCTTTGCCGCGATGAATGTGGCTCCGGGCGCGACGCCTATGTCGTTCGTGAACGGGCCGGGGCCATCACCGCCGCATATGGTTCCCATAGTGTGGGTTCCGTGGCCGTGGTCGTCGTATGGGTTGGGTTGGCCGTTGACAGCGTCAAACCAGCCGTTGTCCGAGCGCCACCTGCCGCCAAAGGCCGGGTGACTCACATCCACGCCCGTGTCCATGTTCGCGACCACGATGCCCGCGCCCGTGAACCCGAGCTCCGTCCAGACCCTGTCCGCCTGTATGGTATCAACGCCCCACGCGATCGCTTTTGACTCGTCCGCGGGGATTATGACCTCGTCCTTCGGCAGGGTTATGACGAAGTTGTCCACGATGTATTCAACATCTGGCCTTGCCGCAAGGGCCGCTATCTGCTTCGGGGTAGCCTTGGCGTAGAAGCCGTTGAAGACCCAGAAGGTCTCTATCACCTCAACGCCGATGCTCTGTGCGTAGGCCAGGACAGGTGCCTGGCTAGTGGCGCAGAAGTCCTTCAAGTAGTCTATGTACGCGGCCTTCTCCGGGGTGGTCCTGTTGAGCTTGAAGACGGGCTTGTCGCTCAGGTGGACTATGATCTCTATCTGCTCTCCGGACGCCGCCCTGTTCATCTCCTTCTCCAGGGACGGCATTATGGTTCCCGCCATCAGGGGAACCCCTACCACAGTGGCTATGATATACCTCATCGCAACCTCCAGGTTGGGTTTCGCAAATTATAAAACATGTCCTATGGCCGATCAAGTTGTTTGACCTGATTTTTACCCAAAACCTCCCGTAAGCTTCATCCTGATGCCTGTTTGAAGTCCTGGCAGTGGCTTGGCCCCGCAGGCCGCGATATGTCTCTCGCGAAAGGACTTCCTGAAACCGCCTCCTGAGCAAGAGATTGGGAATTGCGGGTTTGAAAACTAGCGGGATATGAAGGAAGGTCATCAGCAGGGTTTTCGCGGGTATCCGTCAGCGTGGATGATGAGCCTGGCCGATTGCTGGCGGATAAACAGAAGCCCTGGCGAGCTATCATTTTGGGCGCTGATAACCATGATGAAATCTTCAAGAGCTGAAGGTCAGGTTTGACTTCCGTGGCGGCCGCTTTCAGTTCTTCCTGGCCAGACTTGGCCTCCGTTCGGATTGCCATTTCAATCTTCCAGAAGGACTGGTTCGTGACACAAGGACACGAATGGACAGGCACGCGACAGAAATCACGGGGGTTCAATAGTTGAATTCCATTAGCAAAACGCTTATAATTTAAGCCTGAGGGAAGAGACAGGATGAGTGGCGTAAGAGAATTTTTCGGAGGCGAGAAACTCCAGGCCGCGAAGGCCTGGATCGCCAGGAACAGGAGCAACCTCCTCTGGGGTTTCGCGGCGGTTGTAGTGGGGGTTGCTTTCCTGGCGTACACCCAGAGGGGAAGGGCAGGCAAACCGAAAGGCCAGTGGGAATATGTGCAGGCCGTCTATCTCATGAGCACCGGCGACACGACCCAGGCGATTCCGGCCCTCACCGACCTTTACCAGCGATTCCCTAACACTCGTTGGGGCAAAAGGGCCCTTTATTACCTGGGTTATCACTACTACACCACCGGCGACATGGCCAGGGCCGAGGAGTTCTGGACCAGGTTCCTGTCCTCCAAGCCGGGTGACCCCTTCACCGAGGCCAATGCCCTTTCGGGTATGGCTTCCATCCGTATGAACCAGGAACGCTACGAGGAGGCCGAAAGGCTCCTATCCGAGGCCGCAGACAAGACCCCCTATGAGACCTACAGGGCCTTCTACACATACAGGAAAGCAATGTGCCTTGAGATGTCCGGGAACACGGCCGAGGCCCTGAACCTTTATCGTGAAATAAAAGCCAGATATGGCAAGACACCCTCTGCGATGGAGGCTGAGGGAAGGATAAAGTTCCTTGAGGCATACATTGCCGCGGGAGGCGAATAGTGTTCGCTAACAACGAGAGGTTTTCCGAGAGGGCCAGGAAGGTTTTCTCCATGGCCAGGGAGGAGAGCAAGCGACTCGGCCACGACTACATTGGCACCGAGCACATCCTGATGTCAATAGCCAGGCTCGGCGAGGGCAACGCGTCCGCTATACTGACCAACCTGGGCGTTGACCTTGAGGAGCTATACAGGATACTTGAGGACTCCGTGCCAAGGGGAACCAGTCCATTCTCCGGAGGAGAACTGCCTTTGAACTCAAGCGCCAAGAGGGCAATAAACTATGCCTTTGAGGAGGCCAGGCGACTCCAACAGCAGAATGTCGGGACACAATTCCTGCTCATGGGGATCCTGCGGGAGAAGCGTTCCCTGGGTTCCCAGGTCCTCGCGTCACTGGGCGTTGATTACACGAGCGTCAGGGAGGAGGTCACCAGGAGCATGAGGGCAGAGGGAGAAGAAGGCGAGATGGATGGGCCGGAACCGGGACACGGGGAGATAAAGGGGAAGCTGCTTCCCGCGTTTTCCACTGACCTGGTGAAACTGGCAGGGGAGGGCAAGCTTGATCCGGTCATAGGCCGCATAGACGAAATAGAGCGCGTCATCCAGATACTTTCCAGGCGAAAGAAGAACAACCCTGTTCTAATCGGAGAGGCCGGGGTCGGGAAGACAGCCATAGTGGAGGGATTGGCCCAACGGATAGCCACGGGTAATGTCCCTGAAGGGCTTTTGAAGAAACGCATACTCGCTCTGGACCTCGCGGCGGTTGTCGCGGGGACGAAATACAGGGGCCAGTTTGAGGAACGGCTCAAGGCAATAGTCAAGGAGGCCTCCTCGTCCCCGAATGTGATAATATTCATAGACGAACTGCACACAATGGTCGGCGCTGGCGCGGCTGAGGGCGCGCTGGACGCGGCGAACATCCTGAAACCCGCGCTGGCCAGGGGGAAATTCCAGGTCATAGGCGCGACAACTCTTGACGAATACAAGAAACACATAGAGAAGGACGGCGCGCTGGAGCGAAGGTTCCAGCCGGTCATGGTTGATCCCAACACCACCGACGAGACCGTGGAGATACTCAGGGGACTGAAACCGAAATACGAGGAGTTCCACGGTGTCGTCTATTCGGATGAGTCGCTGGTGGCCGCGGCCCGGCTCGCTGACAGATACATACAGGACAGATTCCTGCCCGACAAGGCCATAGATGTGATGGATGAGGCCGGCGCGATGGTGAAGCTGGCATCTCGCAATCGGGATGATGTTCTGGCCGAGCTCAGCCGTGAGCTGGACAGGATAAGGGCAATGAAGACCAGCAACATAGAACGCCAGGACTACGAAAGGGCCGCCCGGCTCCGGGACGAGGAGAAAGCCATTGAGAAGAAGATAGCCAAGCGCCGGGAAGAGATAAGGGCAGAGCTGACCCCGACCGTGACCGAGGAGGATGTGGCCAGGGTGGTTTCAAGGTGGACGGGTATACCTATCTCGCAGATAAGCCTTGAGGAAGAACGCAGACTGCTTGACATGGAGAGATCGCTCTCTAGCAGGATAATAGGCCAGTCCGAGGCCATATCCGCGCTCTCAAAGGCAATAAGGCGCTCAAGGGCGGGGATAAAGGACCCTCGGAGGCCAATAGGCTCTTTCGTCTTCCTCGGCCCCACCGGAGTAGGCAAGACATCTCTGGCACGCGCCCTGGCGGAGTTTCTGTTCGGGGATGAGGCCGCTATGGTCAGGGTGGACATGAGCGAATACATGGAGAAGTTCAATGTGTCCAGGCTCATAGGCGCTCCGCCTGGCTATGTTGGGTACGAGGAAGGGGGCCAGCTCACGGAGAAGGTCCGCAGGAAGCCATATTCGGTTGTTCTCTTTGACGAGTTTGAGAAGGCGCACCCTGATGTCTTCAACATTCTCCTCCAGATCCTTGAGGACGGGGTCATAACCGACGGCCTTGGCCGCCGTGTCTCGTTCAGGAACACGGTCATAATCATGACCTCCAACATCGGCACCAAGCGGCTGACCCAGGTGTCTCGCCTCGGCTTCAGGCCGGGTGAGGAAGGCAAGATGAGCTACGTGGAATCCGAGAAATACCTGAAGGCTGAGCTCAGGAACACGGTTCCCCCGGAGTTTCTCAACAGGATAGACGAGATAGTGGTGTTCAGGCCCCTGGACAAGGATGACCTGATGGAGGTCGTTGAGGTGATGCTCCGCGAGCTCAGGGAGCGGCTCTCCGAGAGAAAGATGACCCTGACCCTCACAGACGAGACCAGGAGATTCTTGGTTGAGGACGGCTACAACCCGGAGTTCGGCGCGAGGCCCCTCCGGCGCACCCTGCGCAAATACATTGAAGAACCCCTCTCAGAGGCCATCCTCAGGGGAGACCTGAAGGAGGGCGAGCATGTTGAGGCCTACATGGAGGACGGGACCGTGAAGTTCAGGCCGACCGAGATGACGGTCGCGAGGGTGTGAAATCGTTTCTGGTTGCCTTTTTGATCCGAAAGAATAGGTTAACACTCTTTATAATTTGATCCCTTCCCAGAGCGGGTTTTCCAACCCCCTGTCGGAATGAGAAGTCCTGCCCGGAAAAATCAGGGGCGCGAGCAGGCACGCGGGCCTGCCCCTCCAATATAATTTGCCCATGCGATTCAGCACTACCAAGAGCTTCCTGGATTTCCTTGAGAAAAAAGGCCAGCTCGCTAGGGTCAGGGTTCCGGTTGACCCTGTCCTTGAGATGACCGAGATAGCCTCAAGGGTAATGGAACGCGGGGGGCCGGCCATCCTTTTTGAGAACCCCCTCGGCTCCAGTTTCCCTGTCGCCATAAACATGTTCGGCACCCCGGAGAGGCTCAGGTGGGCAATAGGGGACAGGGAGCCGGAGGAAATAGGTGAAGAGGTGCTCGCGCTAATCAGGATAGGCGCGGGAGCTGACCTGAAGAAGCTATACAGATCCCTGAATGTAGCGAGGAGGGTTCTCTCCCTGAGACCAAAGCCACGACGCGCGGGTTTCAGGCTGAGTCTTGCCAGCCTTGACGAACTGCCCATTCTGAAGTGCTGGCCTCGCGATGGGGGAAGGTTCTTCACCCTGCCCATTGTCAGGACAGAGGATCCGGAGACCGGGATCGGCAACTGCGGGATGTATCGGCTCCAGGTATATGACGGCAGGACGACCGGGCTACACTGGCACCCCCACCGTGGAGGTTCTGCGCACTACGCGAAGGCCGAGGCCAGGGGAAAATCCCTGCCGGTCGCGGTTGCCCTTGGCGGGCCGCCCGCGCTGACCTTCGCGACCATAGCGCCCCTTCCGCAGGACATTGATGAATATCTGCTCGCCGGCTGGCTCATGGGAGAGCCAATCAGGGTATCAAAACTGCCCAACGGCCTTGAGGTTCCATCGGACGCTGATTTCGTGATTTGGGGACATGTCCCCCCAGGAGAAAGAAGGAAAGAGGGGCCCTTTGGCGATCACTTTGGCTATTACTCACTTGAGAGGGATTTCCCCGTGTTTCACATCCAGGGCATCCTCGCGAGGGAGGACGCGGTTTATCCCGCGACCATCGTCGGCAAGCCCCCAAAGGAGGACGGGGTCATCGGCAAGGCAATAGAGCGGATGTTCACGCCGCTTCTCAGATTGCAGGTTCCCGAGCTGGTTGATCTGAACACGCCCCTTGAGTCCGGATTTCACAACCTAGCGATAGCCTCAGCTAGGCAGAGCTTTCCCCGGTCCGGGGTGAAGGTTGGCCTCGCGCTGTGGGGCCTGGGAGCGATGGCACTGACCAAGACCATGATTATAGTTGATGAAACAATTGATCCGGATGATCTCCCAGCGGTCTGGCGCGCGGTTTCCGAAAACTTCCTTCCCTCTGAGGACATGATCCTGGTCCCTGAGGGGCCTGCTGACACCCTGGACATATCCTCGCCCTACCCGGACAGGGGATCAAAGCTCTGCATAGACGCTACGGAAAAACCCTGGAGGAAACCCTTGCCCTGGAAGCAGTCCGAATTGCCTGGCCTGACGCACAGGTGGGAGTCCGGGGTTCTCTTTGTCTCAGCGGATAAAAAGGGGCCTGGTCAGGCCAGGAGGCTCATACACGGGATATGGGCAAAGGCAAAGCCGCGGCTCCTTTTCGTGACGGATTCGGATGTGGACATATTCTCTGACACCCAACTGCTGTGGGGAGTTTTTTCCAGGTTTGACCCCAGGAGGGATGGCCTGGTCTCCGGGGACGGGCTTTGCCTCGCTGTTGACGCGACCAGGAAACTGCCTGAGGAGGGACACGAGAGGCCGTGGCCGGAGGCCCTGGAGATGACCCCGGAGATAAAGGAAAGGGTTGACGCTCGCTGGCCGGAATACGGTATAATGTGAATCCTGTGAAAGGGTTTTTCGCTAGCGGGACCGCGATCAGGTGGGCTTTCCCGGCCTTCCTGTTAGCCTGGTTCATGGCAAACCTGTTGACTTTGTCCTGGTATCCTGCGCTCACCATATCCCCGGACGAGGCCTGGATTGCCGACGCTGGGCTTGGCTTTCTCAGGTCCGGCCTCGTGAAAACCACCATGTTCCCCGGAACCAGCCTGAACGATGTTGGCTACGGCATTCTCAGCTTCCCCATCTACGCTGGCGCGCTGGCTCTCAGCTTCAAGCTATTCGGGATAACGCCGTTCGCGGGGAGGCTGGTCTCGTTGATTGGGGGGATACTGCTCCTGCTCTCTGTCTATTTGATCGGGCGGAGGCTGTGGTCGGAGAAACTCGGCGTTCTCGCCGCGCTTCTCATGGGCCTCTCGGGCGCCTTCGTAATGCTCTGCCATATCGTCAGGCCCGAACCCCTGCTCGCCGGTTTCGCTGGCCTGGCTTTCTACGCGGCCGTCAGGGCAAAGGAGGGCCGAGGCTGGGCAATAGCCTGCGGTTTCCTGACTGGGCTCCTTCCCCTGGTATATGTTATGGGTTCGCTTCTCTCGCTCGCGATACTGACCTATCTCCTCGTGATGAGGGCGTGGCGGCCTTTGCTCTGGTTCCTGGTCGGCCTGGTGATTCCGACCGGCTTCTTCGTTTTCTACAACATAATCCCGCACCTGAGCCATCCGCCCAGGTCTGATGTGCAGACAGGCTACGCGGAGGGTTTCATTCCCCTCCTTTTATTCAGCAAGCCCTTCTATGCCATCCACCTTTACTTGCAGAACCTCGTGTTCAGGAACCTCCATTGCATGATCGGCCCCGCGGCCGACAACAGGACATTCTATTTCGTTTCATCGCTGGCCGGAGCCACTGCCATCATTTTCTCGGCATACTACTGGACGAGGGAACAAAGGCCCCTGGTTATCCTTCTCCTTTCGGGCCTCGCGTGGATAGCGCTTTTTCCAAGGGGACTTGCGCCGCCGCATAACCTGGCCTCCTTCGCGGTTCTCCTTTACCCCATGATATTTCCATTGTTCGCCGGAACCCTAACCGAACCATTCTGGAAGAAAACCGGTTGGATTATGGCGCTTGTGGCAGTGATCGTTGTCATGGAGGATGCCAGGCTCGCCAGGCAGGTTCTATCTGACAGGAAGGCCAACATCGCCATAGCCGCGGCCATGGACGAGATGATCGAATCAGCCGGGGACTCGGTCTTCGTGGTTGACAGGAGCCTTTGGTGGTGGGCCGCTCCCGGACGGGTCAGAATTCCCATGTCTTTCTACCGGGAAATGGACACCTCGTTTTCGGGCGCGCCCGGACTCTTCACCAGGGCCATAGATGACTCCACCCTCAGGCTTGAGAAGAAAGTGGTTGTTCCGATGAGATTCCCTGATGCACAGCCCTGGTTTGAGCTTGAAACCCTTTACCTCTATATCCCTCCTATGTAGGACAGATCTCCTGGTATATTTCTATGTATTCCTCTGCCACGCGCCGCGGTGAAAAGCGATCCGCCCAGGATTTCAATGACTCACGGGACGGTGGGTTTTCTATTATCTTTCTGATCTTACTGGCTACGGATTCGCGATCGTTCGGGTCAATCACCAGCTCGGGGAAACTTTCGCGAGCGTATTCCGAGACCCCTGAACCTTTTGAGACCAGAAAGGGCCTGCCGAGGGCCGCGGCTTCAACCATCGGGAGGCCGAATGTCTCGTAATCCGAGGTGTTCAGAATGAGCTCGGAACCAAGATAAGCGCCCACGAAAAGTGGGGTTGCCAGATGCTCTGTCCATATCACTCCTGGCGAGTCAGGGCCGGGCGCGTCTGATATGATGACCAGACTCAGGCCAGGGCTATACTTCCTAACAATCTCAAAGGCCGCGAGCGCGTGAGCGAGGCCTTTTGTCGGCCCGGAGCCGGGGAAAAGCACATACGGCCGCGGGAAGCCCGGGTCAACCGGCTCGGCCTCAAGGAGCACGGGGTCAATGGCCGGTGGGATCACCCTCAGTTTTCCAAGATCAACGCGGTATCCCTCGGCCATTCTTGAACGGAGCGAACCGGACACGCAGACCGTTAACCTGGATTTCCTGATGAGAGCCAACTCGGCCCAGAACATCTTTTTCGGATAGCGGTATCCGGACGCGGCTTCGTGCCTCAGGGTTCCGTGGGCGGTATAGACGAGCTTTCCGGAGCCTCTCGCGGTCGCGAGGACAGGTTCAAGGAACGAGACCCCGGAAACATGGTATATATCGTATCTTCCCAGGCAGGCCAGGGAACGCGATAGTTTGTTCCCCTCGCTGATGTTGACTGTGGTGAGTTCAACCCTCTCCGAAATTGCTCCCGCAAAAGCCCTCGCGAATCTCTGGGGGCCGGAAATCGTATCAGAATTGCCGAGGTCGGAGACGAAGAGGGCCTTCAAGTCAGTTTTCCCAGCGCCTCCTGGAGCACATCAACGGACAGGGTCGCGCAGGTCCTCCGGCCCTCGGATATTTCACCCATGGCCGCCAATATATCGTCGTGGGTTATCCCCATGGCCTCTTCCACGCTCTTGCCCTCAGCCATGTCAGCGAGGATGTCCGCCGCGGCTCGGCTTATGGCGCAACCGCGGGCATCGTGCCTTATCTCGGCTATGCGCCCCCCTTCCACCCGGAGGTAATATGTCAGCTCGTCCCCGCAAGAGGGATTGCCGTTGTCCGCGACAACGGTCGCGTCCGGCATGGTTCCCCTGTGCCTTGGGTTCTTTATGTGCTCCATGACCTTTTCGGGATACAGGTTCATCATCCCAGCTCCTTCTTTGCCATGATTACCGCTTCAACCAAAGCGTCAATTTCGTCCCTCGTGTTGTATAGGTAGAAAGAGGCCCTGGCGGTCCCCTGTTTCGCGCCTACGGCCACCGAGAGTGGCTGGGCGCAGTGGTGGCCTGACCTCACAGCGACGCCAAAGGAATCGCAGGCCTGTGCCACATCGTGAGGGTGAACACCTTCAACATTGAAAGAGATTATGCCAATGCGATTCTCGGGCCGAGGCCCGTATAGTCTCACGAAATCAAGGGCCGAGAGCTTCTCGGTGGCGTATTCCAGCAGGTCTTTCTCGTGAGCGAGGACATTCTCCAGCCCGATTCTCTCCAGGTAATCCATGGCCGCGGCAAGCCCTATTGCGCCGCATATGTTCGGTGTCCCGGCTTCGTATTTCCACGGGAGAGTGTTCCACTTCGCGCCCTCAAGGCTGACCTCGGAGATCATTGACCCGCCGGTTAGAAAGACATCGCCTTCCCGGAGCAGTTCCTCCCTCCCCCAGAGAACGCCGACGCCGGTCGGGCCGAGCATCTTGTGGCCGGAGAAGGCGAGGAAATCGGCTCCGATGAAGTTGACATCCAGGGGCATGTGCGGCACGGATTGTGCCGCGTCAACGACCACCAGCGCGCCAACCCTGTGAGCCATCTCGGCTATATCGGATACAGGGTGCACTGTTCCGAGCAGGTTGGAGATGTGCTGAACCGCAACGATTCTGGTTTTCGGGGTGATAAGCCTTTTCGCCTCGTCCAGGTCAAGCATTCCATCCGGCTTGACCGGTATGTATTTCAGCACAGCTCGCCTCCTCATGGCCAGCCTCTGCCAGGGTATCATGTTTGAGTGGTGCTCGGAGACCGTTGTCACTATTTCGTCTCCCTCGCCCACCAGGGAGTCCCCGAAAGCGTATGCCACGAGGTTTATTGACTCTGTTGTGTTCCTCGTGAAGATTATCTCCTGCCAAGTCTTGGCCCCGATGAATCTTGCCGCGCGCTCGTGGGCCTCATCATACATCTTTGTGGCTTTGACGGAGAGGTGATGTATGCCACGGTGAATGTTTGCGTTGCAATCCCTGTAGAACCTGTCCATGCAATCTATCACCTGTGTTGGTCTCAGGGTTGTGGCCGCGTTGTCCAGGTAACAGAGTGGACGCCCGCCTACCGTGAGCTTCAGGGTTGGAAAATCCTGGCGTATATCATTCATACGAAAATTATCCAGCATGCCAGAGCGCGGCTTCAATAATAGCGTTTGCGAGCGGGAAACAGCGACAGGTTCAAGATCCCGAGTAAGGGCTTTTCCCGTTTCAATCCTGGAGCGAATACCTCTCGCACCTGTCAGGGAAAAGCGTCACAACGGCCTTGCCTTCGCCAATGGCCTCTGAGGCGCGGGTTGCCGCTAGCCACGCGGCACCCGATGATAGGCCAACCGGATAACCCTTCCTGTTAAGGTATCTCGCGGCCTCCATGCCCTCCCCGGAGGAAATGGTCACGACCTCGTCAATGAGCTCACGCTTCAGGTTTCCGGGGGTGAAGTCATAGTAGATCCCTTCAATCATGTGGGGATACTCGTTTATCTCAACCGTGAAGACCCTGCAGTCCGGCCTGGCCGCTTTCATTGCTGTGGCTACACCAGTCAGGGTGCCGCCGGTTCCCCAGCCAAGGACGATAGCGTCCGGAACCCCGCCCAGCTGGGCTATTATTTCCGCGGCTGTGCTGATGTGGGACGCGGGGTTATCGGGGTTGTTGAATTGATTTGCCAGAAACCATCTGTTCTCCCTGGCCATCTGATTCGCCATGTCCATACAACCCTGCATTCTGACGCACTCCGGCGTCTCAATCACCTCTGCGCCGAGCCTCCTTATGAGCCTCTTTTTGCCCTCGGATGTGTATTCCGGGAGGACGATCACGCACCTGTAGCCCATTGCGGCTGTCACCATCGCGAGGGCCGCGCCCATGTTGCCGGATGTGGCTTCTATGACGGTGTCCCCTGGTTTTATTGTCCCGCGACGCTCGGCCCCCTTCAGGATTCCGAGGGCGGGCCTGTCCTTGACCGAGCCGGTTGGATTTGAGCCTTCTATCTTGGCAAATAATCTCGCACCACCCCTGGGAGCCTCCAGCTCCACCAGGGGGGTGTTTCCTATCGCGGCAAGTATGCCCTCCATGATCAGCGGGAAATTATGGAGAGCACTAGCGGGGCTTTGCAATGACTCGTCACGCTGAAGGGGAATTCCCGAATACCGCGCGTGACATGGATCGTGGAAACCCCATCGCGTAAAACCTTAGAATATCTTCCTGTGCGAATTGGCGTTGTTGGCGGGGGCACTGTGGGATAACCCGTAACCGGCATGCGGCTCGCTATACTGGTTGCTCATCGTCTTCCCTTCCTGCACTACGCGGAAGCCATACTCCCGCG
>CBFGJU010000023.1:0-5240 GCA_965649155.1 Caldifarciminota bacterium
GAACCCCGCGTATGAATATGAGGTTTTGGGACCAGGGCATATACTCAGGATGGCGCCGGACGGCTTCACAGAGGTCGCGGTGGACAGCATCCCCCACGACGACACGACGTTCATATACATACTTCCGAAGGTATCTGTTTCCGAGGACGAGCGGGAGCTCCCCGGCCTGCTTTTCACGGGCAGAACCCTGTGGGCATTCCCCGGCAAAGGTGCCTCCGCGAGGCTCTCGCTCTACGACGCCACGGGCAGGTTGACCTCTGTCCTGAAAGATGGTCTCTGGGACAAGCCTTCTGATTTCAGCCTCGGTTTCCTCAAACCCGGAGCATACATTGCGATAATGGACGCGGGAAATTTCAGGATGAAGGTCGTTTTCGTTAAAAGGTAGCTCCTCAGGGGGGAAATGGTGGCATTCCGCACCTCTCCGGCCTTATAATTTAACTACTAAAAAGGAAGGTTATCATGGCTTACGATCTGAAACGCGCGCTTGAGCACGCCATTGAGATAGAGAAAGGTGGGATGAAGGCATACATGGACTTTGCCCTGAAGACATCCTCTGCCGACGGCAAGGACATGTTCGTCTGGCTCGCGAGGGAGGAGTTCGCGCACATGAGGCTCTTTGAGAGCATGTTGTCTGCGGCCTCGGAGGCCGGTTCGCAGGCATTTGAGATACCGGCATCGGATATCCAGCGCTTCATGCCAGAGGTTAAAAAGATGGAGAGGGCAAAGGGCGGCAAGGCAGAAGCCCACGACTCGGATGCGCTCCGGGCGGCCCTCAGGATGGAGATTGAAACCAGGGATTTCTACCGAGAGCAATCTGAAAAAGCGGATGACCCGAAGGTGAAAGAGGTCTTCAGGCAGTTGGCAGAGGTTGAGGAGGGCCACAGGGAGCTCATCCAGGCTCAGTTGGACTTTGTCTCCCAGACAGGCTTCTGGTTCGGCATGATGGAGTTTGATGTTGAGGCAAGGGCGTAGCCTGCCCCTCTGCGGAAAAGGAACATAATGAATAAATCCGCTTTTCACAAGATAAGCTATGGCGTATTCGTGGTGGCGTCAAAGAGGGGGGACCGGCTCAACGGCCAGATAGCGAATGTGGCCGTCCAGGTCACGGCTGAGCCGCCCAAGATAGCGGTCGCGCTGAATAACGAAAACCTGACCTGCGAGTTCGTAAAGGAGTCAGGGGTATTTTCGGTATCAATCCTGGCGCAGGAAACGCCCATGCCGTTCATCGGCAAGTTCGGGTTCAGGTCAGGCCGTGAGATTGACAAGTTCTCAGACACGAAATACATCACGGGCCAGACCGGAGCACCTGTGGTCACGGAGAACGCTGTCGCGTGGTTTGAGTGCAGGGTAACGGAGTCCGTGGATGTCGGAACCCACACGATATTCGTTGGCGAGGTGGTGGACGCGGATGTCATTTCGGACGCGGAACCCATGACATACGCTTACTATCACCAGGTAAAAAAGGGTTATTCGCCGCCAAAGGCCCCAACATATCAAGGAGATAAGGAAGTGTCAAAGGAACCATCTGGAGACAAGGCTCTTCTCAAAAAATACCGCTGTTCGGTCTGCGGCTATATCTATGACCCGGAGAAGGGCGACCCTGACGGCAAGATCCCGCCAGGAACGCCTTTTGAGAGCCTGCCGGATGACTGGACATGCCCGGTCTGCGGAGTGACCAAGGACATGTTCAGGCCCCTGGAATAGCTTGGAAATCAGGGATAGCATCCTGGACTGCGTGGGCAAAACGCCCATGGTTGCATTGGACAGATACGCCCCTCCGGCAGAGGGCCGGGCTCGCGTCCTCGCGAAGATGGAGCTCCTGAACCCCTACAGCGTGAAGGACCGCCCCGCGCTCAGCATGATAGCCGAGGCCGAGAGAAGGGGCCAGATAGCCCCCGGTAAAACCACGATCATAGAGGCGACATCCGGCAACACCGGGATAGGCCTGGCTATGGCCTGCGCGGTCAGGGGCTACAGGCTCATCCTGTGCATGAGCGAGGGAATGACCGAGGAGCGCAAGAGTATTCTCAAAGCCCTGGGCGCTGAGCTGGTCTTGACGCCGGCTGAGGAGCACACCGCTGGCGCGAGGAAAAAGGCCACCGAGCTGGCGCGGGATATACCGGATTCATATTACATAAAACAGCACGACAACCCTGACAACCGGCTCGCGCACATCAGGGGAACGGCCAAGGAGATATGGTCCCAGACCGAGGGCAAGATAGCCGCGTTCGTGGCTGGTCTGGGAACATGCGGAACCCTGACAGGGGTGGCAAAGGCTTTGAAGCCGAGGAGGCCGGATCTGCTGATAGTTGGTGTGGAACCCGCGGAGGCCCCTTATTTCAGGACTGGCGATTTCAAACCGCACGGAATACCGGGCGTTGTTCCAGGCTTCACGCCTGGGCTATACGATCCGGAGCTCGTTGATGAAATAGTTGATGTCCCGGCCGAGGAAGCTCGCGGCGCGGTAAGGGAAATAGCCCGGACCGAGGGCATTCTCGTTGGAATATCCTCCGGCGCGTGCGCTTGGGCCGCGAGGCAAATCGCAGGCAGAAGGGAACTTGCAGGCTCGTTCGTGGTCTGCGTTTTCGCCGACACGGGCCAGCGTTATCTATCCGTGGAGGGGTTGTGGTGAGGGGACACCGGGGCTGGCCTGCATCAAACCCGTTTCCTGCTTACAGCCCTCCCTTCCTGACCAGGTGCGCGGCAAGAAGCAGGCGCTGGATCTGGTTTGTTCCCTCGTATATCTGGGTTATCTTAGCGTCACGGAGGTATTTCTCAACGATGTATTCGGTGGTGTAGCCATAGCCACCAAATATCTGAACAGCGTCAAGCGTCACCTCCATGGCCACATCCGCGGGAAAATATTTCGCCATAGCGGAGAGGTGGCCGACCTCCTTCGCGCCGGAGTCTATGTATCTGGCAACCGAGTAGAGAAGGGCCCTTGATGCCTCTATCTTGGTCGCCATGTCAGCGAGCATGACCTGTATTGCCTGGAACGAGGCTATGGGCTGGCCGAACTGCTTTCGCTCGCGAGCGTATTTCAGGGCCTCCTCAAAAGCGCCCTGGGCTATGCCAAGGGCCTGGGCCCCAACAGCGGGGCGTGTCCTGTCAAATGTCCTCGCGACATGGATGAACCCCATTCCCTCCTTTCCACCCAAAAGGTTCTCCTCCGGAACCTCGCAGTCTTCAAAATATATCTCGCGCTTGGTGGAAGCCCTTATGCCAAGGGTTTCCTCAACCTTGCCGAACGAGACGCCCGGATAGTCTTTCTCAACGATGAAGATTGAAAGGCCTCTCGCGCCGCGCTCGGGGTCAGTTGAGGCCACGACGGTCATTATGTCCGCCTCGCCCGCGTTGGTGATGAACCTTTTCGTGCCGTTGAGGATGTATCTGTCGCCTTTTTTGACCGCCCTGGTCTTGACAGAGCCAGCGTCGGACCCGGCGTCCGGCTCGGTCAGCGCGAAAGCGGCGTATTTCTTTCCCTCGGCCACGGGGGGCAGGTATTTCCTCTTTTGCTCCTCGGTTCCCGCGACTATTATCGGGGTTGTGCCGAGGCCGTTCGCGCCGAAAGCTATTGCGGTGCCGGCCTCTGCCCTGGATAGCTCTTCTATGACCAGGACAGTGTACATTATCTTGTCCCCGAAGCCTCCGAACTCCTCAGGGATGAGTATCCTGAAGAAGTCCAGTTTAGCCATCTCCTCAAGGAGGTCGCGGGGATACTCGTGGCGTTCGTCCAGCTCGCGCCTGCGCGGCATCAGGTATCGCTCCGCAAAATCCCTTGCCAGAGCCCTTATTTCCCTTTCGTCGTCAGCGAGGAAGTAATCCATGTTCTCTCTCCTTATTCAGGGGGACATGTTAAAGATTATCCTCGCCGTCCTGCAACCCCAGCAGATCCGCCTCCAATTCTGCAGAGAATCGCATCTCCTCAAGGAATTCCATGAATTCCGGGGTTCTCTTTATCCTTCCGATCCTGACGCACTCCGATAGGGCCTCATATCTGATTACATTAGAGGCTATGTTATCAAGGGCTTTAATGAAGAGTTCTGGTTCCATCACCTCTCGGCCAGCGAGCCTGGCTTGTTTTTTGGCCTCATCAAGTTTTCCCATCGCCAAGAGGTTTCCGGCCATGAATAGCCTCGCAGTCATCCTGAAAATCCAGTAATCCTTTCGGCGAGGTTCAATGGAGCAAGCTTTTTCAAACTCCTTGTTCGCCTCTTCTTGCCTGTTGGTCCGCATCTTCAACAACCCATATAACATATGATAAGTTAGGGATTTGCCCCTGAGATCCGAGAACCTCACGAGGGCTTCTTCGGCTTCCTGGTATCTTTCCAGCTCAATGAGACAATCTATCAAAAAAAAACTTGGAATCCTCATCTCCCAGGCGGTCAAGCAGGAACTTGGCATCCTCAAGCGCATCCCTGTAACACTCTGCATCATACGCCAGCTCGCACGCTCGCTTCCTGAACTTGATATCCTCGCCATACCTGTTTCTCATGGATCTGAGCCTTCTCATGGCCTTTAGCTTCTTGCCTTCCCGGATGAGGGTCAACACTTTGGACAAATCCTCCGGCATCTCATCCGGCAATTCCTCATGGTTCCGGTTAAAGTTCAATCTCATTTTGGTTTCCTCCTGAACGATACCCTGTTCTCGGTTCCCTCAAGCAATCTCTTCATGTTTGAGCGGTGGGTGAACCAGACGAGAATTGCCACCGCGCCTGAGAGTATTGAAAGGGGAAGACTTCCCTGGATGAATGTTATGAAGAGGAAAACGCACAGTGCGGCTATTACAGACGCCAATGAGACATAACGGCCTATCAGGAATACTGTAAGCCATGAACCTATGCCAACGGCCATTGCCAGGGGATCAAGCGCGAGGAACGCGCCGAGGCCGGTTGCCACGCCCTTGCCGCCCCTGAACCTCAACCAGGGGGTAAATATGTGGCCGAGGAAGGAGCCGCAGAAAGCGGCAATCCCCGGATATATTCCGAAGAGGAGCAGAGCCGCGCCGGTCGGAAGGAAGCCCTTGAGAGCGTCCAGAAACAGGACAGTCGCGAACCCCCACTTTCCCAGAACCCTGCCGACATTAGTCGCGCCAATATTGCCAGAGCCGGTCTCCCGTATGTCTATTCCCTTGGCTACCTTCACCATGAGAAAGCCGGTCGGAATGCTCCCCAGGAGGAAGGCAACCACGAAGGCCCCGGCTATTTTGATGATTTCGGTCCAGCTCATTTCGGCAATAC
>CBFGJU010000024.1:0-5215 GCA_965649155.1 Caldifarciminota bacterium
CGAACCCCCTGCCATCGGTCTATACGGGCTACTGGGACGACTGGTCCGATGACGGTGATGCGACCTGGAAGTATTCCCAGGCCGGCGACACCGTCACCCTCCTCGGTGGTCTTACACCGACCTATCAGGACGGCCAGGCCCTCATAACGGTCAAGGGTCCGGCCGGCTCGTGGCCGTGCAAGACCGTTCTCTTCTCAATACTCCTGGCCGAGTGGCAGGACGGCGCGGATACTGATGGCGATGGCATGAATGACGCGGTTGAGCTCTGGCGGAACGCGATATGGGCCGTGAGAGAGGGATGCCAGGTCCTGATTGAAAATGAGGATACCCCAGCTGTCCCAGAAACTGGAAAGCTAATTGTCAAGGCCGGGGAGATATTCTGGACAGGCCAGGCTCCGGTTGAGTGCTCGGCCTATGACCCAACGGGCCGGCTCGGCTGGCAGGGAACCCTTGAGCTCGAAAAGGGCCTCAGATTGGCCGATGGCCTCTGGTTCGTAAGGGCAGAGGGCGAAACCCTGAAGGCCTTCGTAAAGTAGGGACCGAAACTCGCCCACACGGAGCGCTTTGTGGAATCCTACTGGGCCAGTGGTTTATAATTTCTCGCTATGATAACACAAGAAGCCGTTTACGCGGTTCTGAAGAGCATCTACGATCCGGAGATACCCGTCAACATCGTTGACCTAGGCCTCATCTATGGACTGAGCATAGATGGAGGAAATGTTGAGATCCTGATGACCCTCACTATGCCTGGCTGTCCCATGGGGGCCTACATAGCCAAGCAGGTTGAGGAGAAGGTAAAAGCCATAGAAGGCGTTGAGTCCGTTAGGGTGGACATAACACTTGATCCTCCGTGGTCAATGGATAGAATAACAGATGAGGGCAAGAACATCCTGAGGGGTATGGGAATGAATATTTAGCCTCTGCTTGCTCGTCGCTGTCCAGAAACCAGAACCACGGCAATTTTGAGGGCGGGGCAAAAGCCCCGCTCGTTTTTCAGCCTGAAACGGGTTTATCTGTTTATCACCAGCTTCCTGTTCATGCTTATATCGCCAGCCTCAACCCTCAGGAAATAGACCCCTGAAGGGCCGTCTGTCTTTACCCTGAAGGTGTGATAACCTGTTGATAGGTTGCCCTTGTGAACCTCCTGGACGACCCTGCCTGTAGCGTCATACAGGGTTATCCTGACAAGCCGGTCTGATGGCAGGCTGAGCGACAACACGAAGTAGTCCCTGGTAACCGACGGCGAAGGGCCCTTCAGGATCAGATCCGAGGGCTTGCCCGCGTCGCCCACGGAGAGTTGAGCCTCCGGACAATAGAAACTGCCCTGCTTCCTGAGCTCTGTGGTGATCTGAGACCATGTTCCGCTCGTGCTGTATATGACATAGTAGGCGCTGTCAACGGGGTCATAGCCCATCCCGGCGGGGGTCGCCTCCAGCTCGGCTATCTTGGCGGAATCAAGCTTTGTCCCGGTCTTGGAGAACTCGTAGAACCACTTGGTTGAGCTCTTGTCCACCATCAGGACCAGTGTACCGTTGGAGCCGCCCCTTGGCTCGTAGGCTATCCCCCTGACCGTTCCGGACACCGCGCAGGTTATTGACCCGAGGTTTGAGCCGGTCGCGGCATCAACCTTGTAGACAGTTGTGCCGGATGTAACCCACAGGACATCCTCTATGGGGTCATATGCTATGTCTGCCCTGGTGGATGCCGGGGAGCTGAAAGAGGTCTGCTGTGCGCCCAGGGTGTCAAGCCTGTATATCGTCCCAGCGCTTGACTGGACCCACAGGGCGTTGCGGGTCTCGTCGTAGCTTATTCCGGTCAGGTTGGAGGTGGGGCCGTTGAATACCCTGGCGCTGTCGCCGGTTGCCCCGTTAAGCACATATATCTTGTTGCTGGCCGCGTGACAGAGGTATATGCTGGTCGGGGACGCGGTGACCGAGACGGGCCTGTATGAGTTGTAATATACAGATGCGGGCAGGGGATAGACATCCACGATCATTCCGGGACCATAGTCCACATTAACATCCGCTATCAAGGTGTCCGTGTAATTGCCACCGTTGGTGACCACTATGTTGAACCGGACATACTCTCCGCATGGGGTGTTGACATCGCTCTGGACCCAGACGGGGTCAGAGGCGTTGTCCGCGAACCCCCCGGCCGGAACATTGCCGAACGAGGTGTTACCATCATACATGGTTATGTTGGGATTCGTTGTCGTGACGGTCGCGGTTATGTTCCCGGCCGCGCCGGAGTTGTGGACCGTGAACACCAGGCCAACCAGCTCGCCCCTCTGCCACCACGAGTCGTTGTTGCCTCCGGGGTCGGTTATGTTGTAGGAGAATAGGGTTATGAACGGTTTGGTCTTTATGGCCATGGCCATTTCAACCGCGGCCAGGGCGTTTATTCTTCCCCAGCCGTAGTTGTTGTTGGGATAGGTGCCAGCTGGCTGATAACAGGTTGCAGTGAGTATGTTCCAGACGGTCTGGTAGTCCAGATCCGGGTTTGCCTCCTTCATCAGAGCTATTGTCCCAGCGACATGGGGGCCTGCCATGGATGTTCCGTCCCAGCTCTCGTATCCGCCTCCGGGAACGCAAGACCTTACGCTTACGCCAGGCGCTGAGACATAGGGGCCATACAGGGGATAGGTGTAGGTGTTCCACATGGGGTCAGACCAGTATTTCGGCTCGTTCCAGGGCGGAGCGTTCGGCGCTGGCCCGCGGGAAGAGAACGAGGCTATGTTGTCGCTCGCATCGGTCGCGCCCACGGATATAAGGTTCGGATAGGACGATGGCGTCCTCGGGCCGCCGGTGGATTCGTTGCCGTATGAGAAGGTGGGTATTATATCAACGGCGCGCCAAGCGAGGATGTCGTTCCAGTATTCAAGGGACTCCTCGTTTATGGGCCAGCCCCAGGAGTTCTGGACAGCATCAGGCTCAATGCCGGTTCCAGCGAGGGACGCTACCCACTGGAATCCCCTGTGAAAGTCGCTATAGTAATAGCTCCCGCCTATGACGAGCGCGTGGATGAACTGCGCTCCGGGTGCGACCCCTATGTCGTATTGGAAGGATCCGAGTCCGTCGCCGCCAACCTCGGTCCCGGTCACATGGGTACCGTGCGAACCCGTGTAGTAGGGGTTGGGATTGCCGGAAACGCCGTCAAACCAGCCGCCGGGTGCCATCTTGGAGGTGTTCCCCCACTTTAGGGCCGGGTGAGTCGTGTCAACTCCAGTGTCCATCGCGCCGATTATCCTCCCTGCGCCCGTTATCCCATACTTGATCCAGACCGAATCGGCCTTAATCTTGGAGATGTTCCACTCTGGCGTGGGCAGGGCCGCATCCGATGGCGCGGGTTCTATCAGCGGGTTGTATGGCATCTTGTCCAGGACAATATAGTCAACCCTGGGATCCGCGGCCAGCTCCCTTATCTGGGCCGGAGTTGCCTCGCAGTAGAACCCGTTGAAGACCCAAAACTGCTCAACCGCCGAGAGACCGGGATGATCGCGGAGAACCTCGGCCTGGCTCCTTGCGGACGAGGCCTGCAGGTAGGCTACGAGCTCGCGCTTCTGCTGGTCCGTTTTCGCTGGCACGACATTCGCCAACGGGTTCTCGGCCAGGTGGACTATCACGCCTATGGTTTCGTCCGGCCCAGCGGTCTTCAGGGTCTCAACTAGCCTGGGCATGAGCCTCCCGGCAAAAAGCAGGGAGACAACCGCGCATGTTGTTGTGATATAACGCATATCAACCTCCTTTCGGTTCCGGGGAAATTATAAACCCAATACCGCGGCCCTTCAACTTGATAATCCCCGGAGATCTGCTTTAACATGAAGGGGTGATCCTTTTCCTGCTTGCTTTCTCGGGGAGCCTGACCCAGCGAATAACCCTCACGGGATACTATGACCTCGTGCTGGCCTCCGCGTCCGCGGGCGGAAGGGACTCGGGCGCGTGGTGCGGCAGGAGGATTGATGATGTGCCGGATGGCGCGTTCCTGCTGGGCGCTTTTCTCTTCTGGACCTCGGGTTTCTGGACCGGCTCCCCCGGCCACATGACCTCAACTAGGCTCGCGGTCAGCTTCGGGGACACCTCGGATGTCTCCCCACAGCAGGTCTTCAACGCTAACGGCAACTGGGTGATGTTTGCTGATGTCACCGCGCTGATAACCGGGGGCATCAACGGCACCTACTGGTGCCAGAAGCTTGATGGAGCAAGAGGGTTTTCCTGGTGCCTCATCCTGCTTTACACGGCACCCGGAATCCCCAAGAGAACCCTTGACCTGCATTACGGCTGTCTTGACCTGGGCTTTGGCGGAGACACGACGCCCTGGCTAGATACCTTCAGGCTTGGTGTCGCGGCCAGCCCTACCTGGGGCAAGGTCGGGTTCTTCTCGGTTGGCGGGGACGGAATATGGGGGGGAGACCAGGCCATCTTCAGAGGACACAGGCTCTCCAACTGGATGAACCCCTGGAACAATGTCGGAAACGGGAGTTATTCCGATCCCTTCACAGGAGAGGGCGCGTGGATGAACTGGCCTTGGGGACCCGCGGACGCTGATGTTTTTGAGGTGTCGGGGCTTTTCCCCCCCGGTGTTGGTTCTGTCCCTTACTCGCTGACTCCTGGAGATGACTGGATATACTATGCCTTTGCCTTCTTCCTGGTAGACGAGACCGGTTCCGCTGGTGTTGGCGAGGACGAAACGGCAGGGGAGATCATTCCCGGAAAAGTCTTCAGGATCAGGAGCGAAAAAGACGGAACGCTGAGAATTTATTCCGTGGACGGCAGACTGGTTATGGAATCCTGCTTTGGCCCGGGCACGCGCGAGATCAACCTGCCCCTTGGCCCCGGCGCTTATGTCTATACCTTTGGTTCCGTGGGGGGGAGCTTTGTCATAAGATGATCATGACCTTCATTTCACTTCTGGCCGCGCTTCACCTTGAATACACGGCCTACGACAAGGACACCAAAGCGACCTTCTGGGTCACGGTCACCGATTACGGTGACAGCCTGAAGATGTATTCGGTGAACGACAAGGGACTTGAATACACGGCTATAATGGACAGAAAATACCGCCTGCTTCATCTTGAGAAATACCAGGACGGCAAGGAGAAGACAAAGGAGACCTGGACCGGGGACGGATACCAGGTGCGGATGTGGGGAACCGAGAAGACGGCCACGGCTTCAAAACCAGCGGCCGACAGGCACACCATAGCATTTTTCTTGGCGAG
>CBFGJU010000025.1:0-5192 GCA_965649155.1 Caldifarciminota bacterium
GTCCCCTTTTGCTTTGAAGAGGTCACGGGCCTTCGTCAGCTCCTTTATGGCTTCCTGTCTGCGCCATGTGAGGTCATAGACCGCGCCGAGATAGAGGTGGCCTTCCGCGCAGTCCGGGTCAAGTCTTACAGCCTCCTTGAACTCCCTCTCCGCGGTTTCGTTCAGGCCCTGCTTGTATAGCAATGCCCCGTATCCGACATGGGCCTCCGGGTAGTCAGGTCTGAGTTTCAGCGCGGCCTTGAACTCCTCTTCTGCCTCCTTGTTCCTGTCCATCTTGTTCATGAGAACTGCCCTGTTGTAGTGAGCTGACGGGTTTGAGGGATTGTAGTAGATCGCCTTTGATAGGAAGGAGTCCGCGGCCTCGTAGCGTTTCTGATCCATCATGAGTAAGCCAAGGCCAGTGTATGCCTGCTCGTAATCCTCCTTTAGCCTTATTGCTTCACGATACTGGGCCTCGGCCTCTGTGAACCTTCCCTTCTTGACCAGCTCCTCTGCCTTGTTGTAAGCGGTCTCGTGCTTGCGGCCGGTTTCCCCTCCGCACGAGGAAATGGCAACAGCGAGCACGGGGATAAACAGGTGGAACCTTCTGATCATGTTTTCACCCCTTTGCAAGACGATCATTATGGCGCACCGGCTAGCCTGGACGCAAGGATCACGGCTCTGTGATCTTGCCCATACCCAGCGCAGAGATTATAATTTCATTCTGATCGGAGGAGGTTCAGATGATCTTGATGCTTTCAGCAATGTTCGGAGGTTGGGACAGCCGCGGCCCCGCCGCGCCCCAATCCAAAGGAGGCTACAATGTTGAGCTCGTGGGGTGGGTGGATTCGGTGGGGAATGTGAGTTCCCTCGCGGCCTCAAAGGATGGGAGGGTGGTTTACGCGGCCCAATGGGATACTCCTATGGATAGCCTGGTTATCGTGGACATCTCGGATCCGGCAAACCCTTATATCTACAAGAAGATTGGGCATGATAGCCTGGAGTGTAGCTCAGTTACGGTGCTGGATACATTCCTCTATGTCTGGTGGTATGATTATGTTCCCGGCAAGAGCATCCACATTCAAGATCTTTATATTTACGGGATTTCCGATCCCCTTAACCCCGTATTTCTAAAAGAGATCTACTACGAAAGCGCTACGGGCAAGGGGGGTATGGTCTGGCTAGAGCCTTATATCCGCGATACCGTCCTATATGGTTTCGGGACTCTCAAAGCAATTAATGTAGCGGAACCCCTTAATCCGGTGCTGATAGGCGGGGCAGGAGCCATAATCTTCGCTAAGTCGCTTGACTTTCCCTTCCCCTACTCCTTCCACATATCCTCTGGAGGCACCCCATACACCTGGTGGGAAATCTACGACCTCTCCGACCCCTCCAACATGTTCCTGGTTCACAGGGACTCCGTCTATGAGGTCTATGAGTGGCCGTCAGGCATAGCCGCTTGGGAATACAACGGGAAAAGGTATGTATATCTCCACGGGGGAACCTTTGACTACTCCTTTGATGTCACTGATCCCACCCATCCGGTTCAGCTGAACTGGGGGGCGAGGGAAAACCCCCGTATAAAAGAAGGGATAGTCCACGGAACGAGATACTATGCCTCAGCGACAGGCCCTGACTTCGTTGTGCTTGACCTCACTGATCCCGTGTATGAGCCAATAATAGGGTGGTATGATAATGAGCCACCTTTATACGGGTTGCCCTGGGGGCCATTTCTCTGGGTCAACGGATATGTGGTAACTCCGGTGGGTGTTTCTCCTGCCCCTCCTCCTCATTATGGCCTCGCCATCTACCACTACAAATACGAGTCTGTCCCAGAGGACTCCTCTGATACAACAGAGCATTACCTTGAATGGGTCAGGACAGTCTACGGAGGGCCTGAGCTGATATTCTCCCTTTCTCAGGAGGCTCATGTCTCCTTCAGCCTGTTCAATATCTCAGGCCAGAAAGCCTATGAGAGAGACCTCGGAACCCTAAGCCCTGGCCCTCACGGGGTAGAGCTCCCTGGATTGAAGCCAGGGGTCTATTTCCTCCGGCTCAGGGTGAACTCTGAGCTCATCCAGAAGAAACTGATCTTCGGACAGGAAGGGGGGTTTATTGAGCCTGAGAAAAGGCCCCAGCTGGGGCCGGGTTTCCTCGCCCCTCCGCCGTGGGAGGCACTTGGCCACAGGGACGAAAAACCGGATAGAGAGATCCATGTCCTTCCCCTGTCCTTCTCCTGCAGGGAACCGGCTGAGATAACGCTTTACACCCCAGGAGGAACCGAAGGGCTCTCGCTTTCTCCGGACCTCACGGATACCATTTTCAGGAAGGCCATATATGACAATGTCCTCAATCAGGGTTTCTATTCCTGGGTTCCGGGATGCGATCCAGTTCTCTATACCGGAGAAGAGGTGTATGCTCCGGGGTATTACAGGGTGTTTTACCTTGACCCGCCCTTAGGGGTGCAGGGTTATCCCGATAGGGCAGATACCATAGCGCTCTGCGGCAGGGGAGCGGATGAGGAAAAAAGCGGCTATCCGGCTCCTATTGAGGACGCGAAATCCCCCTGGGCAATCAGGGTTTATCAGAGCGGTGGGATTGACTTCTATGCCAGGGTTATCCTCCTGCCTGATCCACGCTACTCGGAGCTCAGCGCTCGGATAAGGGTTCACCTCTGGGCACTAAGGGACATGGTTCCTGATGAGGGCCTTGAACCCAGCCTGAGCAGGGATTTTGACCTGGAACTCAGGAAGGATGGGGAGGTCGCGGGGCAGCAATAGCGAATAGTCAAAATTGTCCTCACCATTTCCAATACCAGTCCTCCAGCTCCTCCTCTATGAGCCTATCCGAGGGTTTGTCGTAGAAAAGGGTAGGGCGCTCTTGCCGGTTGGTGCTGTAGACCAGCTGGTATTCGCCGGTGTTGTTCGGGTCGGCAAATAGGAACTCCCAGTTCTGGATATTATACCGCCAGCGGATGTATGCCCTCCTCGCTTTTGGCGCTTCCTCGCGGGTTATCTCGTCGGGCGGGCCATATTTGATGTATATCCTGCCCATGTCCGTGTAGCGACCCAACCGGTTGATCTGGCCGAAGTTCTCGTCCGCGTATCTCACCCGGAGGGCAAAGGCGTCGTAGAACTCGTTCTGGGGGGTCGCGGGGTCAGGGTCCCTCTTGGCCCAAAAGGCATCTATGAATGCCTGGCGCTCCAGGGAATTCTGGCACGCCTTGAACCCATTCATCTCCTCCTTGGTGGCCAGGTAATCTATGAAAGACCTGGTTGGATCCATGGCATACCTGTCCATCTCTGTCTTCCTGGCAAAGGGTTTTTGAACCTTCACCCTCTCGCCAGTAGGCAGGTCCACTGCCTCCGCGACGAACATGTATTCCCCCTGGGGAAGGGTGGATATGTTCATCTTCCCCGCCTCTGCCGCTGTCTCGCCCTTCTTTGGTTTTACCGATGGCTTGGTGGCGAGTAGGGGCTTGCCGTCCGGCCCTTCAACCGCGACCGTCACCACATAGTTACCGGAGTCCCCGGACATGCCGTATATCTCAAAGTAGTAGAAAAGGGTGTCGCCCCAGAACGCCCTGGCAGGGTTGGGGATGAAACCAACATCCCCCCTTTTAACTGGAGCCGCGTCCGGATTCTCGTAGAAACACGAAACGAACATCACATCGGACGCGGAGAAACCCGTGTCCCGCGGAACATTGACCCTCATGGAGATACTGCCTTTCTTCTCGCCGGAACGCAGGTTGAGTCTCACGGTGTATATCCCAGGCGTGAGGACAACATCCCTGTAATCCACCAGGTAAAGGATGTCTTCGGAACCCAGGCTCTTTTTCCATTCCTCAACAAAAGGCTTCGCTCCCCCCTTCTCAATCGTAAGTTCAGCCTTGTATGAGGCCCTCTCCAGACAATCCGGATCAATGCTGTAGAAGACAATCATGTAGTAGAGGGTATCAGCGAGCAAAAACAACACCGGGTCAGCGACCGCGGCTATCTCGCCCGTGGAGGTCGCGGCCGTGGCCGAGACCGGCGGCAGGCTAGAAACCAAATTGACCGTAAAAGCCAGGTGGAACAAGCTCATATTCTCCGAAACCCGTCCTGTCTATGAAAAAGAAAACCTTGCCCAGCTCGTAGTAATACCATACCTCGTAGGGCAGGGTGTTCAGCTCAAATGGGTGGCGCTCTATTTCGTCCGGCGGGCCGTATCTCACATATATCTTGCCCATGTCCGCTATCGCGCCGTCAAACCTCCTGTAGTTCTCCCTCGCAGTGGAATACCTGGAAACGAAAACCTCAAGAGCCTCGTTGAAATCGGTCTCAGGGGTGGGATCGTTTTCTCTCCAGAATTCCTGCCAGGCTTTCTCACGATCCTGGGGCGGGGATTTCTTGAGCTTGCCGGCCTTGCCGGGGTAGATGAATTCCAGGACCGAGATGACTCCCCTGAATTCGCGGGACGAGAGCAGGTTTATCCCGACCCGCCAGAACCTTGTGTCCCTCTTGCAGAAGGCTTTCCCGCTCCTTGTTATTTCAACCCTGAAGAGGAATTGTCCCGCGGAGAGGTTGTGCGATGGGACCGAGATCAAAAGAGTATCGTCAACCCCGGAAATAACCCACGGAAGGCTATCAGCCAGGAGATCAACCCTCTCCGACTCCCAGACCAGCTTCCATCTTACCAGAAGGGATTCCGGGGTCTCCGTCCTGGCTGTAAGAAGAAAAAGCATGGTGTCCCTTTCGGCAATTCCGGCCACCGAGAGACCCAGGGAATCCCTCTCCACGAGAAGCGGATCGCCTATCCGTGGGCCCTTCTCCATGCGCTTGACCTTCAGGCTCTTTTCCAGGAGAGTCTTCTGCGAGTTCAGGTCAATTGCCTTGACCGCGAAGGCGTAGTTTCCGTCTGGCAGATAAACCTGGATGTCGTGGACCAGAAGCGTGTCCTCAGGGGGGAAAGGCGCGGTGCTGGAAAGCGAGAACCTCTTGTAGTCACTGTAGGCGATCTCCTTTCCCCCCCGCGCGTCAATTCCTATCTCGTATGAAGCAATGTAGGTGTTCTGGTCTCTCTTGAAAACAAGCCCTTCGGCCGGGAGGGCAACCCTGAGTATATAAAGGGTGGTGTCCCCGGGCTGGGGAAGTCTCGTCAGTGTGGCCGCGGCCTCAACAAGGAAGAGTCCTGAAGCCAAAAAAATCGCCAGGATCACCTTCATATTATAATCT
>CBFGJU010000026.1:0-2929 GCA_965649155.1 Caldifarciminota bacterium
CGGGGGCAATTGCCTGGATACCGGGAAGGGAATTCTCGGAGATACTCTGGCTATGCGATGTGGTGGATGTTGACCAGAAGAAGCAGGAATCCCTCCTCTCGTCATCAGGGAAAAGGAAATGGGGCCTGCCATCCAGTTTCAGCAGGCTCAGGCTGGAAAAACCCCTGGTTGCTGACATAGATCCGGAGGACGCGGACGCGGTGGCCAGGCTTCTGGGAGAACACGGCGCGTGGTATCTCTCGCGCGACGGCTGGAGGGCTTCCATAATGGGAGCCTACACAACATGGTATATGGGTGGATTCGTCTGGCCCCACTGCTGTCCGAAGTTTGACCTCGTGGAGATGAAGCCGGTTAAGCTTGAGTGGACGGAGGAGGCTGGTCTCAGGAAAGCGCACGCAGGCGGCGTGATCGGTTTCTGGGTGGACGGGAAATTCATGACCGTGTGTCCGGACGGCAAGGCCATTGCTCGCGCCTTCACATTTCCCGATGGCAAGCGGGGGCTTTTCCTTGAGTGGATAGAGCTCCCGCCAGGCCATCCAGGCCGGTGCGGCGCGGCACTGACCAACAGGGCCGAGCTCTGGCAGAACGCGGGCAAGGAACCAGTCCTGGTTTTCAGCCTCCAGCTTAATGACTGCGAACCCTACATGTCCATCACTCCCGCCGAGGCCGAGAAGCTCGCGGAAAAGGCTTCCTATCCGGCCCTACTGAATGAGACCTGGAAACCGCCATCAGGCTGGACACTGCTTGGAGAACAACTGGACTATCCCGTGGAAACCTGGCCCGTGGCCTACAGGTTTGATGTGGAGGAGAAGAAGGGGCTGAAAGCGATTGGACTGCTCCTGGTTGGTTCCGGGCAGATATGGGGCCAGGAGGCCTGGGAGCTTGAGATAAAGCTCACCTATGACAAAGGGAAATTCAGGCCGGAGAAGGTCTCGGAGAAAAAGATAAATTAGCTCACTCTTAAGCAGGAATTTCCTTTCAGACCTCAGCGAGCAGTTTTCCCGCCTCCGCCTCAAGCAGTGCGTCCACCACGGGCCTCAGCTCCCCGTCCATTATCCTCTCCAGCTGGTATAGGGTGAGGCCTATCCTGTGATCCGTGAGTCTGTTCTGCGGAAAGTTGTATGTCCTTATTTTCTCGCTTCTGTCGCCCGTGCCAATGGCGGTGCGCCTGACCGTGCCAGTTTCGCGCTCCCTTCGCTCCCGCTCCTGTTCCGCGAGCCTGGCCCGGAGGATTCGTATTGCCCTCTCCTTGTTCTTGTGCTGGGAACGCTCGTCCCTGCACACCACCACGATTCCGGTTGGCTTGTGGGTTATCCTGACCGCGGAATCCGTCATGTTCTGGTGCTGGCCGCCGGGCCCTCCGGCCCTCATGGTGTCAATCTCCAGGTCTTCAGGTCTTATCTCCACTCCATCCTCTTCTTCCCTTTCTGGCATCACAACCACTGAAGCGGATGATGTGTGTATTCGGCCGCCGGACTCTGTCCTCGGAATCCTCTGGACCCTGTGGACCCCTGATTCATACCTGAGGAGCCTGTATGCACCGTCGCCCTCCACCATGAAGATTATCTCCTTGAATCCGCCAAGCGGGGTGGGGTGGGATTCCGCCACGGAGACCCTCAGACCCTCTCGTTCCGCGAACCGAAGATACATCCTGAACAGGTCTCCCGCGAACAGCGCGGCTTCCTCCCCTCCGGTTCCGGCCCTTATTTCAACCAGCGCGTTGCTATCCTCGTCTGGCGACCGGGGCAGGAGGAACTGCAGAAGTCCGGACCTCAGATCCGCGGATTCCTTCTCAAGACGCTCGGTTTCCTGCATCAGGTATTCGCGCATCCCCTCGTCAGTTTCGGTCTCAAGCATGGCCGCGGCGTCCGCGAGCTCCTCGGAGACCCGGATGAATCTCCTGGCGGTTGATTCCGCGGCTTTCAGCCGTTTGTATTCCCTTATCAGCGATGGATTATCCTGACCCTTCGCGAGTTCTGTCTCTATCTCGGACAGCCTGTTCAGGATGGACCTGATCCTTTGCAATAACCTGTCGTTGTTGTTTGTCATCCGGACTCGCCCGATCTGCTATCTGAGAATCAGGGATTTCGTCGCGTGGGTCTGGTCGTTCAGCTCCAGCCTGAGGAAATAGACTCCGGAGGGCAATCCTTTGCCCCAGCTTATCCAGTGGAAGCCCGCGGAAAGTGTTCCAGAACAGGGTTCCTCAACCATCCTGCCCGATGGGTCATAGACCCTGAATCGGACCCTGGACTCGGTCGCCAGGTTCAGGGCCACTGAGCCTCCCTCCCTGGTTATGGTGGGGCCCCAGCTGAGCTCCGGCATCTCCTTGCCAGCCCCGGCTATATTCCACTGCGCTTCCTGCCTGGCTATTATAGAGTCAGCCCCAAGCCAGCCTGTCCGCCAGTTATCGTGCTTGTAGGTGCGCCAGTCCATCTTTGACCACTTCGGCGGGCCCTTGTAGAAGCCGAACGCGTAGAGGTAGTTGTTCGCGTTGAGCTGGACTATCTCTGCCATGCCGTCGTTGTCAAACTCGCCTATCTGCGGCACCGCTATGTTGTAGAGTCCCAGGGGTATGGGGAATCCCTCAACATAACTCCCTTCCCTGAAACCATAGAGGAATCCGCCGTAGTCGCCCACGAAATACTCAACCTTGCCATCGCCATCAACATCAGCGGAAGTGATGGATGTGTAGTGAGCATTCTTCAAGGTGGTCTGATAGGCTGGCAGGGGCGTGCCGTCCGCGTCGTAGACCAGAAGATTCCTTTCGCCAACAACCAGAACCTCCGGCGCGCCGTCGTTGTCAACATCTCCCAGGGACGGGACCGCGGCGAAGTGCACTCCGTAAGCCGCATCCTTTGTCCAGAGTATCTGTCCGTTGGAGCCGATGCAGAACACGGATTTCATGTTGCCGCCGTTGGACGCGAGGACT